>NZ_JBFAJA010000036.1:0-113006 GCF_040654975.1 Dactylosporangium sp. NPDC050588
CCCCACCGCTGCGCGGCGGGTCCCGGCGGGGATTCTCACCCGCACCCCAATGCGCCGCTCCGCGACGCACTGCCCGCGCCGAGACGCGAGCCAGGGCAAGCGCCGCATCCGCGCCGCATCCCGTGGCCACCCCAGGCCTACGCCCAGCAGCGCGGCGCCCCGCCCCCGTGATCCAAGGACGGTCCCGGTCGTGCGGGTCGCCACATCCGTCCGTCGATCATGCCGGTAGTTGATTCGCTGTGTCGGGTCGGTGGTGATGGAGGTTTACTCCTGGGGCTTGCCGGGTTCGCCGGCGCTGCCCGTTGTGATCCAAGGACGGTCCCGGTCGTGTGGGTGGCCGGATCCGTCCGTCGATCATGCTGGTGGTTGATCCGCTGTGTCGGGTCGGTGATGGTAGAGGTTTGGTCTTGGGGCTTGCCGGGTTCGCGGCGCTGCCCGTTGTGATCCAAGGACGGTTCTGGTCGTGCGGGTGGCCGGATCCGTCCGTCGATCATCGGTCGGGGGGCCGTGCGGGGTGTGGGTGGTCGGGGCTGCTTGAGTGGACGACTGCGATGCGCCGCCGCGCCCAGCGGTGCGGTGTTCCGCGGTCATGGCCTTGAGGGGTGTGGCCTGCACGGTGATGGGGGATTGATCCGCTTCGTCCGGTCGGCGGTGATGGAGGTTCGCCCTGAGGGCTGCCGGTTTCGGGTCGCCGGCGCTGCCCGTCGTGATCCAAGGATGGTTCTGGTCGTGTGGGTGGCCGGATCCGTCCGTCGATCACGCTGGTGGTTGATCCGCTGTGTCGGGTCGGTGGTGGTGGTGGTGGAGGTTTGGTCTTGGGGCTTGCCGGGTTCGCGGCGCTGCCCGTTGTGATCCAAGGATGGTTCTGGTTGTGCGGGTGGCCGGATCGTCCTTCGATCATCGGTCGGGGAGGTGGGCCGTGCGGGGTGTGGTGGTCGGGGCTGCTTGAGTGGACGACTGCGGTGTACCGCCGCGTCCAGCGGTGGGCCCTGAGGGGTCTGGTGCGCCTGGTGGTGGGGGAATTCTGCTAATTGATCCGCTTCGTCCGGTCGGCGGTGACGGAGGTTCGCCCTGGGCTGCCGGGGTTGCCGGTGCCTCCCCGTGATCCAGGGACGGTTCTGGTCGTGCGGGGTGGCCGCATTCGTCCGTCGATCATCGGTCGGGGAGGTGGGTCGTGCGGGGGTGTGGTGGTCGGGGCTGCTTGAGTGGACAACTGCGGTGTGCTGCCGCGCCCAGCGGTGTGGTGTTCGCGGTCATGGCCCTGAGAAGGTTGTGGCGTGCCCGATAGTGCGGGAATTCCGGTGATTGATCCGCTTCGTCCGGTCGGCGGTGACGGAGGTTCGCCCTGGGCTGCCGGGGTTGCCGGTGCCTCCCGTGATCCGAGGATGGTTCTGGTTGTGCGGGTGGCCGGATTCGTCCGTCGATCATGCTGGTGGGGGCCAGCGAACAGGGTCTCACCAGGACAGATGCGCCTTGGAGTTCCGCTCGGGGAGATCGGTCATGGGGCCGCTGAGTGGTGTCCGCTGGGCCGAGGTGGGTGCGGCAATGCCGCGCAGGTGAGAACGCGAGCGCGCCGCCGGAATCGCGGGGCTTGAGCGGCGGTGCCGGTGTGGGGTGGAGCGGCTGGGTGGTGGTGGAGGCGGCTACTTCAGGGTGGCGATGACGGCGCCGGCGGAGACGACCTCGCCGACGGTGGCTGCGAGGTCGGTGACGACGCCCGCCTTGTGGGCGTTGAGGGGTTGCTCCATCTTCATCGCCTCCAGGACGACGATCAGGTCACCCTCGGCGACTGTGTCGCCCTCGGCCACGGCGATCTTCACGATCGTGCCCTGCATGGGGCTGGCGAGGGCGTCGCCGCTCGCGGCGCCCGACTGCTTCTTCGTGCCCGAGCGGCGGCGCGGGGCCGGCGAGCCGGGGGCGGCGACGGCGGGGCCGGCGCCGAAGCCCGCGGGCAGCGACACCTCCAGCCGCTTCCCGCCGACCTCGACGACCACCGTCGAGCGCTCCTCGGCGGCGGGCAGGTCGCCGGAGGGAGCGGTGAACGGCGGCACCGTGTTGACCCACTCGGTCTCGATCCAGCGGGTGTGCACCCGGAAGGGTGACTCGGTGAAGGCCTCGTCGCGCAGGACGGCGCGGTGGAAGGGCAGGGCGGTGGCCATGCCTTCGACGACCATCTCGTCCAGGGCGCGGCGGGCGCGCTCCAGGGCCTGCTCGCGGGTCTCGCCGGTGATGATGACCTTGGCGAGGAGGGAGTCGAAGTTGCCGCCGATGACGCTGCCGGACTCGATGCCGGTGTCGACGCGGACGCCGGGGCCGGTGGGCAGGCGCAGGGTGGTGACGGTGCCGGGGGCGGGCAGGAAGCCACGGCCCGGGTCCTCGCCGTTGATGCGGAACTCGATGGAGTGGCCGCGCGGGGCGGGGTCCTCGTCGAAGCGGAGCTTCTCGCCGTCGGCGACCCGGAACTGCTCGCGGACCAGGTCGATGCCGGCGGTCTCCTCGCTGACCGGGTGCTCGACCTGGAGGCGGGTGTTGACCTCGAGGAAGGAGATGGTGCCGTCGTTGCCGACGAGATACTCGACGGTGCCGGCGCCGTGGTAGCCCGCCTCGCGGCAGATCGCCTTCGCCGACTCGTGGATCTGGGCGCGCTGGGCGTCGGTGAGGAACGGCGCGGGCGCCTCCTCGACGAGCTTCTGGTGGCGGCGCTGCAGGGAGCAGTCGCGGGTGCCGACGACGATCACGTTGCCGTGCTGGTCGGCGAGGACCTGGGCCTCGACGTGGCGGGGCTGGTCCAGATAGCGCTCGACGAAGCACTCGCCCCGCCCGAAGGCGGCGACCGCCTCGCGGGTCGCGGACTCGAAGAGCGCCGGGATCTCCTCCAGCGTGCGGGCGACCTTCAGGCCGCGGCCGCCGCCGCCGAAGGCGGCCTTGATGGCGACGGGCAGCCCGTGCTCGCGGGCGAACGCGACGATCTCGTCGGCGTCGCGGGCGGGCTCGGCGGTGCCGGGGACGAGGGGCGCGCCGGCGCGCTGGGCGATGTGCCGGGCGGTGACCTTGTCGCCGAGGTCGCGGATCGCCTGCGGGGTCGGGCCGATCCAGGTCAGCCCGGCGTCGATGACGGCCTGGGCGAAGTCCGCGTTCTCGGACAGGAACCCGTAGCCGGGGTGGACGGCGTCGGCGCCCGCGGTGAGGGCGACCTCGACGACCTTCTCGATGCGCAGGTAGGACGCGCCGGGGGTGTCGCCGCCCAGGGCATAGGCCTCGTCGGCGAGGCGGGTGTGCAGCGCGTCGCGGTCGGAGTCGGCGTAGATCGCGACACTGGCCAGACCCGCGTCCTGGCAGGCGCGGATGACGCGGACGGCGATCTCGCCCCGATTGGCAATCAGAACCTTGCGCACGCTGAACGCTCCCTTGGGTAACCCTCAGCCGCAGTCTAAGCGACCTGTACGACAAGTCCCGCTGCCAACAATGTCATAGTCAAACCGGCCCTATTAAACTTATGTCGTGTCTACTACGCGTTTGATGATCATGGGACTGATCTCCTACCTGCAGCCCGTCCACGGTTACGACATCCGCAAGGAGCTGACCAGCTGGAACGTGGAGAGCTGGGCCAATGTCCAGCCGGGATCGATCTATCACGCGTTGCGCAAGCTGACCGAGGAAGGCCTGCTCGAGCCGGTCGACACCGAGCAGGTGGACGGGCGTCCGGCCCGCACGAGGTACCAGCTGACCAAGGCCGGCGAGGTCGAGTATCAGGCCATGCTGCGCCGGTACTGGTGGGAGTACTCGGAGCCGGTCGACCCCTTCCAGGCCGCCTTCGCCTTCCTGCCGTCGCTGCCGCGCCCCGAGGCGGTCGGCGCGCTGCGGGCCCGGGCACGGCTCCTCAACGACTGGGTTGCAACCTATCGCGACAGCATCGACGAGTGGGTCGCCGACAAGCCGCCGCACGTGGGCTGGCAGCTGGAGCTCACGGCGGTGCGCGCCGAGGCGGAGGCCCGCTGGTGCCAGGACGTGGCCGCGCGGGTCGAGGCCGGAGAGGGTGCGCACTTCAACGAGGGTGGGCAGAGCCCCGACGCCTGGCGCGCGGCGATCCGTGAGCAGTTCGGCGACCCGCAGGACGACGAGGACGAGATTTAAAACGCGATATATAACGCGCTTGACTAGTGGTTTATATCGCGTTAGGTTGACCCGCGTAGCACACAGACGACAGGGGAGACCGTCATGATCGAGACGAAGGGTCTGCGGAAGTCGTACCGCTCACGGGCCGGTCGGGAGACCAAGGTCGTCGAGGCGGTCCGGGGGGTCGACCTCTCCGTCCGGGAGGGGGAGATCTACGGGTTCCTCGGCCCCAACGGCGCGGGCAAGACCACGACGCTGCGGATGCTGGCCACGCTCATCACGCCCGACGGCGGCGAGGCGGTCATCGCCGGCGCCGACCTGCTCAAGCACCCGGGCGAGGTGCGCCGCCGGATCGGCTACGTCGCCCAGGGTGGCAGCACCTGGGACGAGAGCACCGCGCGCGAGGAGCTGGTCCTGCAGGCCCGCTTCTACGGCATCCACAAGGCCGAGGCGCTCGAGCGGGCCGACAAGGCCCTCGCGGCGTTCCAGCTCACCGAGTACGCCGACCGCAAGACCAAGACCTACTCCGGCGGCCAGCGCCGGCGGGTCGACATCGCGCTCGGCATCATCCACGGGCCGAAGGTCGTCTTCCTCGACGAGCCGACCACCGGCCTCGACCCGCAGAGCCGCGCCCACATGTGGGACGAGGTGCGCCGCCTGCGCGCCGAGGGCATGACGGTCTTCATTACCACCCACTACCTCGACGAGGCCGACGCGCTCTGCGACCGGATCGCGATCATGGACCACGGCGAGATCGTCACCGAGGGCACGGTCGACGCGCTCAAGCGCGAGGTCGCCGGCGACGTCGTGACCGTCGGCACCGCCGGAGCCTCCGCTGAAACGGCGATCGCGCTGCTCAGGAACCAGGACTACGTCCGCAAGCTCGAAGAACACGCCAACAACGAGCTCCGGCTGTACGTGGACGAGGGCGCCGTCGCGATCCCGCACATCCTCCGCGTGCTCGACCACGCCGGCGTGCAGCTCACCCAGATGGAGCTGCACCGCCCCAGCCTCGACGACGTCTTCCTCACCAAGACCGGCCGTTCACTTCGGGAAAGCTGAGTAGCGATGAAATTCCTCCGTGACACCTGGCTCGTCTTCGCCCGCCAGATGCAGCTCATGCTCCGCCAGCCGGTGTGGCTGATCGTCGGGGTCATCCAGCCGCTCTTCTACCTCCTGCTCTTCGCGCCGCTGCTGAAACCGGCGCTCGGCGTGAAGACCAACGCCGAGGCGTACGAGCTGTTCGTGCCGGGCCTGCTGGTGCTGCTGGCCATGTTCGGCTCGCTGTTCACCGGCTTCGGGCTGATCGCCGAGCTGCGCGCCGGCGTCATCGAGCGGAGCCGGGTCACCCCGGTCAGCCGCCTGGCGCTGCTGGTCGGCCGCTCGCTGCGCGACGTCGTGTCGCTGCTGTTCCAGGCGGCGCTCATCGTCATCGTCGCGGTCGGGTTCGGCCTGAGCGTCGGCATCCTGGACGTGCTCGCCGCGTTCGCGCTGATGGCGGTCATCTCGTTGATGCTGTCGGCGTTCTCCTACGCGATCTCGCTGAAGCTGCGCAGCGAGGACGCCCTCGCGCCGCTGCTGAACACGATCTCGCAGCCGCTGCTGCTGACCGCCGGCATCCTGCTGCCGCTCACGTTCGCCCCGGCGTGGCTCAAGCGCGTCGCCGACTGGAACCCGTTCTCGTGGGCCACCGACGGCGTCCGGGCCCTCTTCGCCGGAAACCCCGGCGCCGACTCGGTCTGGCAGGCGGGCGTCGTCATCGGCGGCCTGACCCTGATCACCGTGGTCTGGGCCTCCCGCGCCTTCGCCAGGGGCGTCCGTTAGGCCGGTCGACTTTACCGGTAACGGCAATCACCGTCACGGCCCCTTCCGCCACGGGAGGGGCCGTGTCACCGTCAGGCGGTGCCCAAACTCGTCCGCGACCGCCTCACCTGGGTGATCTACGTCCAGCTGTCCCTGTGGTGCTACTTCCTCTACGGGTTCGGGCCGGTCGCCCCGCTGCTGCGCGACGAGCTGCACATCAGCAGGACCCTCGCGAGCCTGCACGGGACCGGGTTCGCCGTCGGCGGCATCGTCGGCGGCGCCGTCATTCCGGCGTTGACCCGCCGGTACGGGCGACACCGCCTCATCTGGAGCGGCCTGACGCTGATCTGCGGCGCCGCCGCGGGCATGTTCGCCGCGCACCACCTGGCGCTGACCCTGACGTTCGCCACCCTCGCGAGCTTCGGCGGGTCGTTGCTGGTCAACGGCATCGTCGCGGCGCTCACCGAGCACCACGGGACCGCCGGGCCGGCCGCGATCAGCGAGGCCAACGCCGCCGCGGCCGCCGTCGGCCTGGTCGCGCCGCTGGTCGTCGGGTTCGCCTACGGCACCGGTCTCGGGTGGCGGGCCGGGCTTGTCCTCGTGGTGGTCCCCACCGTCCTGTTGGCGGTGTTCGCCGGTGTACGGGCACCCGAGCCGCTCCAGCACGACACCGCCGGCGGCCGGCGCGCCCGCAGGCTCCCCGCCACGTATTGGCTGGCCGCGACCAGCCTGTTCGCGACCGGTTCGGTGGAGGTCTGCCTGACGCTGTGGGGCAGCGACGTGCTCCGCGACCACGCCCACGTGTCCGCCGGGGTGGCGACGGCGGCCGTGTCGACCATGATCGCCGGGATGGTGACCGGGAGGATCGTCGGCGGGCGGCTGCTGCTGCGGTACCGCCCGACCCGCATGCTCCTGGCGGCGCTCGCCGTGTCCGCCGCCGGGTTCGCGCTGTTCTGGTCGGCGACCGTGCCCTGGCTGGCGATGGCGGGCCTGTTCGGCTGCGGGCTCGGCTGCGGCCTGCACTACCCGCTCGGGATCGGCCTCGCCCTCGCCCACTCCGACGGGCAGCCGGACCTGGCCGCGGCCCGTGCCTCGTTCGCCGTCGGGATCTCCTTCGCGGTGGCGCCGTTCGCGCTGGGCTCGCTCGCCGACCGGGTCGGGCCGCACACCGCGTTTCTGCTCGTCCCGGCGTTCCTGCTGCTGAGCGCCGCGGTGGTGACGCGCCTGGAGAGGCTCACGGGGCGCGCCACCCTCAAGACCGCGCAGACCGCGGCGCCGGTCAGAGCCGCCGAGCCAGTGTGAGCCCGTCGGCGATCGGGATGAGCACCGACTCGACCCGGTCGTCGGCGAGGACCCGCCGGTTGAACTCGACGATCGCGAGGGTGCCGTGGTCGCCCGGGTCCGGGTCGAGCACGTGCCCGTGGCGCAGCACGTTGTCCACCAGGATCAGGCCGCCGGGCCGCGTCCGGGGCACGACCGCCTCCCAGTAGCCCAGGTAGCCGGTCTTGTCCGCGTCGATGAAGGTCAGGTCGAGGTGCGGCTCGGCCGGCAGCGCGCCGAGGGTCTCCGCGGCGGGCCCGATCCGCAGCTCGATGCGGTCGTCGAGGCCGCCGCGCCGCCAGTACCGCCGGGCGATCGACGTGAACTCCTCCGACACGTCCAGGCAGGTCAGCCGGCCGCCCTCGGCGAGGCCGCGGGCGATCGCGATCGACGACAGCCCGGTGAACGTGCCGATCTCCAGGGCCTGCCGGGCGCCGCTGATCCGGGTCAGCATCGTCAGCAGCGCCGCCTGCTCCGGCGCGACCTGCATGCCCGCGTCGCGCGGCAGCGCCGCCGCGGTCTCCTCGATCAGGTCGCGGACCAGGTCGTCGGGCTCGCTGCCGTTGGCGACGACATACGCGTGCAGCGCGTCGGTGAGGGCAAGTGTCTGTCTCGTCATGATTCGATCCTGCCCCGCCAGAAGTCGGTGATGCGGACCCCGAGGATCGACAGCAGCACCCGCAGCGTCGGCAGCGACAGGCCCACGACGTTGCCGTGGTCGCCCTCGATCCGGTCGACGAACACGCCGCCGAGCCCGTCGATGGTGAACGCGCCGGCCACGTGCAGCGGCTCGCCCGTCGCCACGTACGCGGCGATCTCCTCCTCGTCGGGCTCCGCGAAGTGCACGACGGTGCCGACGGTCTTCGACGTGTTGCTGCCGGACTCGGCGTCGATCAGGCAGTGGCCGGTGTACAGCACGCCGGAGCGGCCGCGCATCGCCTTCCAGCGGGCGACCGCCTCGTCGGCGTCGGCCGGCTTGCCGAGCACGTCGCCGTCGAGCTCGAGCACCGAGTCGCACCCCAGCACCAGGGCGTCGGTGCCCGCCACCCCGGCTGACTCGGCGACGGCGAGGGCCTTGAGCTCGGCGAGCGTGCCGGCGAGGGCGGCGCCGCCGGCCGCCTGGATCGCGGACTCGTCGACACCGCTCACGATGACCCGCGGCTCGATTCCGGCGGCCTGCAGCAGCCGGCGGCGGGCGGGGCTGGCAGAGGCGAGGATGAACGTCTTCACGGGACGGACGTTAGTACCATCGCGGCCATGCGGAAGCTCTGGGCTGAGTTCAAGGCGATCGCGATCGGCGGCTCGGTCCTGGACCTGGCCCTCGGCTTCATCATCGGATCGGCCTTCGCCACGCTCGTCCAGTCCTTCGTCACCAACCTGTTCCTGCAGGCGGTCGCCGCCGTGGTCGGTGAGCCCGACTTCCAGCAACTGAAGATCACGCTGCACCGCACGCCGATCAAGTACGGCGTGTTCCTCAACGACCTGCTGCAGTTCCTGCTGCTGGCGGTCGCCCTGTTCGTGATCATCAAGTTCATGACCTGGATCGGCGTGGAGCGGGGCAGGTCGCTGGACCAGCGGCAGTGCCCGTTCTGCTACGACCGGGTGCCGGCCGCGGCGCTGATCTGCCGCTCGTGCGGCCAGCAGCTGGTCGAGGACCTGCCGACGCTCGCCCAGGCGGAGTTCCTGCA
This sequence comes from Dactylosporangium sp. NPDC050588, assembly GCF_040654975.1. Lineage (NCBI taxonomy): Bacteria > Bacillati > Actinomycetota > Actinomycetes > Micromonosporales > Micromonosporaceae > Dactylosporangium > Dactylosporangium sp. NPDC050588. The sequence continues at coordinate 8,928 of NZ_JBFAJA010000036.1, forward strand.
GGACGAGCGCGAGGCCCGCCGCTGGCCGACGCTGCCGGCCCTGCCGCCGATCGTCATCCCACGCCGGCGCCCGCCGACCGGCCGGCCACCGGCGAGCGAGCCCCCGGTGGACGAGCCCCCGGTGGACGAGCCCCCGGTGGACGAGCCCCCGGTGAACGATCCCACTGCCGGCGAACCCCCGGCGGGTGGCGGCGCTAGCGCCAGCGGGGACGAGACGCCGGCCGGGCGCTCTGGCGCCAGCGCGACACCGGCTGAGGAGCCACCGCCGCGGCGGCGGGACGGCTGAAGAGCACCCCGACGATCGCCGCGACCTCCTCGGCCGTCGGCGTGCCGCGGACGACCTTGAACAGCGGTTCCTCGGCCACAGGACCTCCCGGAAAGTACGCGAAACGTTGCCGTCCTGCGAGCATACGCATGCATCGGCGGCGCATACTCAAGCGGAACGGGAGTCGATGGCGAGTTTGGGGGGCGCATTGACAAACGTCCCATTCCGGGTCGTATCGATGCTCATCGTCGGCGCGCTCCTCGCGGCACTGCTGCCCGGGGTGTCCGCAGCGCGTGAGGGCGAGCAGCCGGCGTCGGTGTCCGCGTCGCTGCGGTATCAGATCACGTTCGCGGCGCGCTCCTGCGGCTCGTACGACGACGTCATGGCCAACCGGGTCCGCGACGACCGCATCGAGGCGGCGTCCGCCCCCGGCCGCGCCAGCGCGTACAAGGACGGCCAGGCGGTCGACCCGGCCGTCGAGGCGGCCAACGGGGCCGGCTGCACCGCCCTGCCCGGCTGGCACTTCTCGCTGGGGCCCGGGCAGGAGAAGAAGGGCGCGCTGTCGACGGTGACCATGCCGGCGGTCGACTCCGGCGCGACCGCCGCCCAGGTGCCGCTGCTGGACGCGGCCGGCCACAAGACAGACAAGCTCATCGACGGCGCGGTCACCCTGCAGCTGACCCCGGAGCAGGCGAGCGCGTCCTCGCACCGGCAGCTGTGGGTGCAGGGCGGCACGCCGGGCGACCCGCTGCTCACCGCGGCGCTGCCCGGGTACGGGTTCGGCGTCCTGCGCTGCGGCGCCGACGGCCACGCCGGCGGCAACGTCCAGTGGCTCGGCTTCCCCGCCGGGACGCGGCACGTGCTCTGCTTCGCGTACTACGTGAAGTCCGCGCAGGCCCCGGCCACGCTCGTGGTGAAGGCCCGCACGACGGCCCCGGCCGGCTACCAGCAGCGGTTCGCGTTCGACGCCTCCGCCAGCTACGCCGCCGACAAGCGGATCCACGCCGACGCGAAGACCGACGCGACCCTGGTGCGCAGCTCCGGCGGCCAGCCCGGCACGGTCGTGTCGCGGACCCCGGCGGGCTGGACGCTCACCGACCTGAGCTGCGGCAAGAGCGGCGCCGGGCGCAGTCTCACCGCCACCGACCTGCCGACGGGCACCGCCACCGTCACGCTCGCCCCCGGCGAGGTCGTCACCTGCACGTTCACCTACACCCCGCCGGCCGCGCCGCCGGGGCTGACGCTGCGGCTGTTCGGCGACGCGTCCGGCGGCGCGTTCAACCTGTCCGTCGCCTCGGGCGGCGGGGCCGACCCGCCGCGCCTGCTGCAGGCCGCGCCGGCCGGTGACGGCTCCGCCACCGTCGCGACCGGCGCCGACCTGAGCACGCTGCCGCCGGGGGCGTACCCGGTGACGCTCACCGCCCCGGCCGGCGAGACCGACGCGTGGTCGCTGACCGGGGTCGGCTGCGGGGCGACCGAGCTCAAGCCGGAGGGCATGTCCGTCACCGTCATGGTCGCCGCCGGTGCCCCGACCGACTGCACGCTGCGGGTGACCCGCAAGGGCGGCAGCATCCAGCTGCGGTCGGTGACGGTCGGCGGGATCGGCGCGGCGTCGTTCGTGATCGCGCCGCGCGGCGAGGGCTCGCCCGGCTGGTCCGGGGTGGCGACCACGACCGCGTTCGGCGAGGCCGCGATCGCCCAGGGTGTCCCGGCGGCGCTGCCGCTCGGCGACTACGTGGTGACCCCGCTGCCGCCCCTGGCGACGGTCGAGGGCAGCTGGCGGCTGAGCTCGTTCGCCTGCGACCCGGGCGAGTCGCAGGACGTGCCCAACGTCGGCGCCGACGTCGTGCCGCTCACCGCCGCCGTGCCCGCCGCGAAGTGCACCGCGTCCTACCTGTTCGTCGAGGCGCACCAGCTGCAGGTCACCGTCCGCTTCGCGGGCAGCACCAGCGGCCGCGACGGCCCGATCGTGCTGGACGTGGACTGCACCGACGGCTCGACCGGCCGGGTCGTGCTGCCCGGGGACGACAACAGCGAGGCGTCGCTGCCCACGCCGCTGGGCTTCCTGGACCCGGCGAAGTGCACGGTGCAGCGCCCGGCGACACCCGCCGCGGCCGGCGCCGCGGTGTCCGTCGGCGCGACGGTCGACCCCGCGCCGGGCAACGCGCCGCTGCCGATCCCCGGCACCGTCGTCGTCGGCGAGGAGGCCGGCGCCGACGTCGACCTGTACACGGTGACGGTCACGGTGACCTTCACCGCCGATGACAGGGCGCCGACCCAGCAGAAGGTCCTCGACACGTTCCGGGTCCTGCCGGTGGCCCTGATCGGCGCCGGTCTGGTCGGTATCGGCCTCGTCATCCTATTGATCATGGTCTTGCGGTCCCGCACCGACTGAGACGGGTGATCTCGCCCAGGTCCGGGCTGTCTGGAACGTGCGCTCGTTCGGTAGCGTCTGTGGTGATGACGCAGTCCACGTCCCTGATCGCTGAGCGCTATCGATTGATCGAGTCGCTCGGCGCCGGTGGCATGGGCCGGGTGTGGCTCGCCCGCGACGAGATGCTGCGCCGCGACGTCGCGATCAAGGAGGTCATCCCGCCCGAGGGGCTGACCGCCGACGAGCGCGAGGAGCTGCGGCTGCGCACCCTCCGGGAGGCCCGCGCCGCGGCCCGCCTCAACGACGCGAACGTCGTGCGGATCTACGACGTCGTGCAGACCGAGCAGGCACCGTGGATCGTGATGGAGTACGTGCCGTCGCGGTCACTCCATCAGGTGATCACCGACGACGGGCCGCTGCCGCCGGAGCGGGTCGCGCAGATCGGGCTCGCCGTGCTCAACGCGCTGAAGGCCGCGCACGCCGCCGGGGTGCTGCACCGTGACGTGAAGCCCGGCAACGTGCTGCTCGCCGACACGGGCCGGGTGGTGCTCACCGACTTCGGCCTCGCGGTCTTCGAGGGCGGCGACGGCGCCGTCACCCGCCCCGGCCTGATCCTCGGGTCCCCGCAGTACATCTCCCCGGAGCGCGCGAGAGAGGGCACCTCCGGACCGGAGTCCGACCTGTGGTCGCTCGGCGCCACGCTCTACGCCGCCGTCGAGGGCCGCTCGCCGTACGCGCGCTCCACGACGTACGCGACGCTGACGGCCCTCGCCACCGAGGACCCCGACCCGCCGACCCGCGCGGGCGTGCTGAAGCCGGTCCTCAACGCGCTGCTGCGCAAGGACCCGAAGGCGCGCGCGGGCGTCGCCGAGACCGAGCGGCTGCTGCAGCGGGCCGCGTCGGGGGAGGGCCGTGCCTGGTCCTGGACCCTGCCCGCGCTGCCCCGGCCGCGCCGCTCGCGGGAAGGTCAACCTTCGGGCCTGCGCAGCTCCTCCAGCGGCTCGTCGAGAGGCTCGTCGCACCCGCTCGGCGGGGGGTCGGCGCGGCCCGAGGCGCCGGTCAGCTCGCCGCCCGCGGGCCTGGATCAGGACAGCCCGGCGCAGGTCGCGGACGCCACGCCGGCCCGGACCGACTTCCCCGGCAAGGCCCGCGGCAGCGCGCCCGTCGGCGCCGGCCTCTACTCCCGCGGCGGGGTTCCCGCCCCCGAGGTGGTGCCGGTCAGCGACGATGTCGAGACGGTGCCGCCCGGACAGCACCGCGGCCGCTGGATCGCCGCGGTCCTCGTCGCGCTGGCCCTGCTGGTCGGGGCCGTGATCCTGATCGCCGACTCCGGCGACGACCCGCCGCAGACGCTGCCGACCGGCGCGCAGGCCACCGGGCTGGGGGCGGGGCCCGCCACGTCCGGCGCCGCGAGCCCGGCGTCGGGCAGTCCCACCGCGAGCGCGTCGCCAGACGTCCGCGGCACCTTCGGCGGCACCGTGATGGACCTGCCGGCCGGCTTCCACTGGGAGACCGACGCCAAGTACGGCTGGGCGGTCGCGGTGCCGGACGGCTGGGTGCGCACGGTGAAGAAGCCCAGCTACCCGTCGATGATCTCCTTCGTCGACCCGCTCGACGGCCGGTGGGAGGTGGCGATCGACACGTCCTTCAACCCGCCGAAGGGCGACCCGGTCGCCGACTGGCGCGAGCAGGAGGCGGCGCGGCTCAAGGACGGGCTGTACCCGGGCTACGAGCAGGTCAGGATCGACACGGTCAACTTCCGGGACGGCTGGGCCTGCGCGGACTGGCAGTGGCGGTACACGGCCCCCAGCGGCCGCCTGCACATCTCCAACATGGGCTGCCGGGTCAACCCGGGCCGGGGCCACGCCATCTACTGGCAGACCCCGGACGCGCTGTGGGAAGACTCCGCCACCGTCAACAAGTTCAACATCATCAAGGTGTCGTTCAGGGTGACGGCCTGACCTACAGCGGGATGTTGCCGTGCTTCTTCGGCGGCAGGGTCTCCCGCTTGGTGCGCAGCAGCCGCAGCGCCCGCACGATCTCCACCCGCGTCGCCGACGGCGCGATGACCCCGTCGACGTAGCCGCGCTCCGCCGCCACGTACGGGTTGGCGAGGGTGTCCTCGTACTCCTGGATCAGCTCGGCGCGCAGGCCTGCCGGGTCCTTCGCGTCGCGCAGCTCCTGGCGGTACAGGATGTTGACCGCGCCCTGCGCACCCATGACCGCGATCTGCGCGGTCGGCCAGGCGAAGTTGAGGTCGGCGCCGAGGTGCTTGGAGCCCATGACGTCGTAGGCGCCGCCGTACGCCTTCCGGGTGATGACCGTGACCTTCGGGACGGTGGCCTCGGCGTAGGCGTAGATGAGCTTCGCGCCGCGCCGGATGATCCCGTCCCACTCCTGGCTGGCGCCCGGCAGGAAGCCCGGCACGTCGACGAACGTGAGGATCGGGATGTTGAACGCGTCGCAGGTCCGCACGAAGCGGGCCGCCTTCTCCGACGCGTCGATGTCCAGGCAGCCGGCGAAGTGCATCGGCTGGTTGGCCACGACGCCGACCGGGTGGCCCTCGACCCGGCCGAAGCCGATCAGGATGTTCTGCGCGAACAGCGGCTGCACCTCGAGGAAGTCCTCGACGACCGACTCGATGACCGTGTGCATGTCGTACGGCTGGTTCGCCGAGTCGGGGATGACGGTGTCCAGCGCCAGGTCGTCCTCGGAGACGTCCAGCGACGCCGGCAGCGGCACGACCGGCACGTCGTCCATGTTGTTGGACGGCAGGTAGGACAGCAGGGCCTTCACGTACTCGATCGCGTCGTCCTCGTCGGTGGCGAGGTAGTGCGCGTTGCCGGACTTGGTGTTGTGCGTCCGGGCCCCGCCCAGCTCCTCGAACTCGACGTCCTCGCCGGTCACCGTCTTGATCACGTCGGGGCCGGTGATGAACATGTGCGAGGTCTGGTCGACCATCACGGTGAAGTCGGTGACGGCGGGGGAGTACACCGCACCACCCGCGCACGGCCCCATGATCAGTGAGATCTGCGGGATGACACCCGACGCCCGGACGTTGCGGAAGAAGATCTCGCCGTAGAGCCCGAGCGAGACGACGCCCTCCTGGATGCGGGCGCCGCCGGAGTCGTTGATCCCGACCACCGGGCAGCCGATCTTCATCGCCAGGTCCATGACCTTCACGATCTTCTCGCCGAAGACCTCGCCGAGGCTGCCGCCGAAGATCGTGAAGTCCTGCGCGAAGACGCAGATCTGCCGCCCGTCGACGGTGCCGTACCCGGTGACGACGCCATCGCCGTACGGGCGCGCCTGCTCCATCCCGAAGTTGGTCGACCGGTGCCTGGCCAGCTCGTCGAGCTCGACGAACGAGCCGGGGTCCAGCAGCAGCTCGATCCGCTCGCGTGCGGTCTTCTTGCCCCTGGCGTGCTGCTTCTCCACGGCCCGGGCCGACCCCGCGTGCACGGCCTCGTCGGTCCGCCGGCCCAGATCGGCGAGCTTCCCCGCGGTCGTGTGGATGTCAGCGCCGACACCAGCCTGCTCAATGGTCACGTTCGGCATCGTAATCGGGCGGCGATACGGTCGACCTGTGAACATTTACACCGACCTGGAGCGCCCTCCGCTGCATGCGGCCGCGCTCCGCCGCGCGTTGGTCGTCCCCGGCGGGTTCTGGACCGGCCTGCGCGTGGTCGAGGAGACCGGCTCGACCAACGCCGACGCCGGCGACGCCGCGCGGGCCGGTGCCGCCGAAGGCCTGGTGATCGTCGCCGAGCGGCAGACCGCGGGCCGGGGCCGGTTGGGCCGGCAGTGGCAGTCGCCGCCGCGGGCCGGCCTGGCGCTGAGCATCCTGCTGCGCCCGGTGGTGCCGGTGTCGCGCTGGGGCTGGCTGCCGCTCCTGGCCGGGGTCGCGCTGGCCGAGTCGGTGCGCCGGGTCGCCCGCCTCGACGCCTACCTGAAGTGGCCGAACGACCTGCTGCTGCAGGGCGACCGCAAGACCGCCGGCATCCTCGCCGAGGGGGTCGGCGACGGCGCGGTGGTGGTCGGCATCGGGCTCAACACCACGTTGCGCGAGCACGAGCTGCCCCGCCCCGACGCGACGTCCCTCGCCCTCGCCGGTGCCGCCAGCGCCGACCGCGACCCGCTGCTGCGCGCCCTGTTGCGCGGGTTCGAGGAGGTGTACCGGCAGTGGCAGGCCGGCGACGACTCCGGCATCCGCGAGGCGTACCTCTTCCATTGCGGCACCGTCGGCCGGCGGGTCCGGGTCGAGCTTCCCGGCGGCGCCACGCTCGACGGCACGGCCACCGGCGTCGACGTCGACGGCCGGCTGCAGGTCACGGACGTGTTCGGGAAGGAGCACGCGGTCGCCGCCGGGGACGTGGTGCACGTCCGCGCAGAGACGACCGGGTAGGCCAATATCGCACCGGGTCGGGACGGTCTAGCCTCCACCTCGACATTCATGAACGAGGAGGTTGGCGTGGGGTTCCCGGAAAGCGTCCTGACCAAGGACGAGCAGGTGGTGCTGCACCTGCACCCCCACTGGAAGGCACTGTTCCTGCCGGTGCTCTGGTTCGTCCTCACCGCCGCCGCGGTCGTGGCCATTTCCCTGTTCACGGGGGTGGGCATGATCGGCACGCTGATCGCGGCCGGAGTCGGCCTGGTGATCGTGCTCGTCGTCACCGTGTGGCCGTGGATCAAGTGGAAGACCACGCACTACGTCTTCACCAACGAGCGGGTGATCATGCGCAGCGGCGTGTTCTCACGCAGCGGCCGGGACATCCCGCTGGGCCGGGTCAACGACGTGTCGTTCTCGCACTCGCTCTTCGAGCGGATGCTCGGCTGCGGCACGCTGACCATCGAGTCGGCCGGTGAGCGGGGTCAGGTGCAGCTCACCGACATCCCGCAGGTGGAGAAGACCCAGAGCATGCTCTACGAGCTGGTCGACGCGGACCGGCAGAAGCACACCTTCGGCGACGACGACCGGCAGGCCCTCGTCGACGAGATCAAGAACGACGCGGCGTCCTGATTTCTGGTCAACGGTGGCCGGCGGGCTCATTGAGGGTCAGCTCGCCGGCGCCGTCCTCCTCGGAGTGGCGCGGCACCGGCGCGACGGCCACGTCGGTCAGTGCCACCTCCAGGGCCTCGACCTCGGCCTCCAGTTCGGCGTCCGCGATCACCTGAGGGTCGTCGGAGGCCGCCGGCGTCTGGAAGACGAACGTCCGGTACGCCCAGAAGCGGAACACCATCGCGATGCCGATGCCGAGCGCGCTGGCGATGTTGAAGGCCAGCCGGTCGGCGCTGTTGGTCTCGCTGAAGCCCAGCCCGTACTTCGCCACCGCGAGGACCGCGCTCTGGATCAGCAGGCCGACGCCGTTGAGCGCGAAGAACAGCGTGTACTCCCGCCGCATGCTCTGGCGGTCGCTGTGCCGGTAGGTCCACTGCCGGTTGAGGAAGTAGGACGCCGTCGTGGCGACGACGGCCGCGACGATCTTCGCCTTCAGCGGGCCGATCGACAGCAGCAGGTTGAGCACCGCGAAGTCGATGATCGTGTTGATCCCGCCGACCGCCAGGAACTTGAACAGCTCGGTCACGAGCGATCGGTGCCGCTCGGGGACATACCGGTCGCGAAGGTTGCTGGCAAGGCGCACCGTGCAACCTTACGGTAGGTCGCCAAGCATCGCCCTGGGTACGGCGCAGACTGCGGGGCAGCTCACCCGCATCTTGACCCCTGCGCAACCAGGCTGTTACCTGCCGCCGCGTTTGAACCTCAGCTTATGCCGGTCAGGTCGTCTTTCGGAACACGATCTGCCGATAGCTCCAGAAACGGAACAGCGTCCCGAACGCCATGCCGACCACGTTGGCCGCGATGTTGTCGGCGAGCTTGCCCTCGAACCAGGGCCACACCGAGCCGAGCCCGTAGTGGCTCGCCCACAGGCAGAGCAGGCCGATCAGCAGGCCGACCAGGTTGAACAGGAAGTACAGCGTGTATTCGCGGCGCAGGTTGGTGCGCTCGCGGTCCCGCCAGGTCCAGAACCGGTTGCCGATGAAGGCGACGGTCGCCGCCACCACCGTGGAGATCGTCTTCGCCAGAAGGGTCGGCGTGCCACCGAAGAGCAGCACGTTGAAGATGGCGACGTCCACCACGAACGCCACGATCCCGACCGTCCCGAACTTGCCCAGCTCGTGGACGAGGTGCTCGAAGCGTGCGAACAGGCCGCGCAGGCCGCCCGGCCGTGGCTCGGACGCCACCGACTGCAGTTCCGTCACGTGGCAGAGGGTACGGCACCGCCGACCCCAGCGGGCGCACCTGCCACAGACCGCACAGTTTGCGCATTGATGCGCGGTTGACGAAAAGTTCACGCGCGATTCTGCGAACGGCCGCGAGATTCTCCGGGCCTTGTGCAAGGTTTCACAAGCTCTCACGCTGCTCGGCCCGGTCGACCGGTTTAGGCTGAGGGAAATCAGTAGAACGCATTCACGGCCGCTCGCAGCATCGCGCGCCGTGCTTTGGCATTTGCGCCTACAGGTCAACGCCGACCACAGGGAGATTCTCGATGTCAGCACCGGTCACGGTCCCGGGTCTCGACCAGGCACCCACCGCCCATTCCAAGCTCCTCGCCTGGGTCCGCGAAGTCGCCGAGCTCACCACCCCTGACCGGGTGGTCTGGTGTGACGGCTCCGAGGGTGAGTGGCGCCGCATCACCGACGAGCTCGTGGACAAGCAGGTCCTGGTGCGGCTGCGGCAGAAGCCCAACTCGTTCTGGGCCCGCACCGACCCGTCGGACGTCGCCCGGGTCGAGGAGCGCACGTTCATCTGCTCCGCGGACGAGGCCGACGCCGGCCCCACGAACAACTGGATGGCGCCCGCGGAGATGAAGCGGGTGATGACGGAGCTGTACGACGGCTCGATGCGCGGCCGCACGATGTACGTGGTGCCGTTCTGCATGGGCCCGCTGACCGCCGAGCGGCCGATGTTCGGCGTCGAGCTGACCGATTCCCCGTACGTCGTCGCCTCCATGCGGATCATGACCCGGATGGGCGCAGACGTGCTCGACCGGATGGGCGCCGACGCGCCATTCGTGCCCTGCCTGCACTCCGTCGGCGCGCCCCTCGCACCCGGCGAGCAGGACGTCGCGTGGCCGTGCAGCGACACCAAGTACATCTCCCACTTCCCGGAGAGCCGGGAGATCTGGAGCTACGGGTCGGGGTACGGCGGCAACTCGCTGCTGGGCAAGAAGTGCTTCTCGCTGCGCATCGCCAGCGTCATGGGCCGCGACGAGGGCTGGCTCGCCGAGCACATGCTCATCCTCAAGCTGACCGGACCGTCCGGCCAGGTGAAGTACGTGGCCGCCGCGTTCCCCAGCGCCTGCGGCAAGACCAACCTGGCGATGCTGGAGCCGACCATCCCCGGATGGAAGGTCGAGACGCTCGGCGACGACATCGCGTGGATGCGCTTCGGAGCAGATGGGCGGCTGTACGCCGTCAATCCCGAGTTCGGCCTGTTCGGTGTCGCTCCCGGCACCGACTGGAAGACCAACCCCAACGCGATGCGGACCCTCGCGAAGGGCAACTCGGTCTTCACCAACGTCGCGCTGACCGACGACGGAGACATCTGGTGGGAGGGCATGGGCGAGCCGCCCGCGCACCTCACCGACTGGAAGGGCCGCGACTGGACGCCTGACTCGGACGAGCCGTCGTCGCACCCGAACTCGCGCTTCTGCACGCCGATCGAGCAGTGCCCGATCCTCGCCGACGAGTACGCCGACCCGCGCGGCGTGCCGATCGACGCGATCCTCTTCGGCGGCCGGCGCAAGACGACGATCCCGCTGGTCACCGAGGCCCGCGACTGGGTGCACGGCGTCTACCTCGGCGCGACCCTGTCCAGCGAGACCACCGCGGCGGCCACCGGCAAGGTCGGCGTGGTCCGCCGCGACCCGATGGCCATGCTGCCCTTCATCGGCTACAACGCCGGCGACTACTTCGCCCACTGGATCGCGATGGGCAAGGGCGCCTCCTCCGGCACCGCGCAGCTGCCCAGGATCTTCTACGTCAACTGGTTCCGCCGCGGCGACGACGGCCGCTTCCTGTGGCCCGGCTTCGGCGAGAACGCCCGCGTCCTGAAGTGGGTCGTCGAGCGCATCGAGGGCACCGCCGATGCCGTCGAGACCCCCATCGGCCGGGTGCCGGCGCCGGGCGCGCTCGACGTGGACGGCCTCGACCTCACGGCCGAGGACCTCGCCGCGGCCCTGCGGGTCGACGCCGACGAATGGCGGGCGGAGATCCCTCAGGTGACCGAGTGGTTCGAGCGCTTCGGCGACAAACTCCCCGGCGTGCTCTGGGCCGAGCTCGACGCGCTGAAGGCCCGGCTCGACGCCGCATAGTGGCTGGTCGGCGGCCGGTCAGTCAGCAGATCGGCCGCCCACCCACCCGCCGTTCAGCACTGTCCGGTGCACGGCTGACGGTGTCGCTTTGCCCGGTAGGTCGCTACTCTTCTCGACCGTGGGCCTGCGTGACGTGGTGTATTCGTTGTACGAGAAGCGTCTCGCCCGACGGCTGCACGGCAAACCTCAGCCGCGACACGTCGGGGTGATCGTCGACGGCAACCGACGCTGGGCGCGCGAGATGGGCTACGTCGATCCCAACGACGGCCATCGCGTCGGCGCCGAGCGGATCAAGGAGCTCCTGCGCTGGTGCGACGGCGCGACCGTCGCGCACGTCACCCTGTGGCTGTTGTCCACCGACAACCTGTCCCGTCCCGCCGCCGAGCTCGACCCGCTGCTGCAGATCATCGAGAACCTGGCCGCCGAGCTCGCCGACGAGGGCAACCCCTGGCAGCTGCGCATGGTCGGCGCGCTGGACCTGCTGCCCACCGCCAGCGCCCAGTCCCTCAAGGCGGCCGAGGAGCGCACCGTCAGCCGCACCGGCGGCGCCCAGGTCAGCCTCGCCGTCGGCTACGGCGGCCGCCGCGAGATCGCCGACGCCGTGCGCTCCCTCCTCCACGAGCACGCCAAGGCGGGCACGTCGATCGAGGAGCTTGCCGAGATCCTCGACGTCGACCACATCTCCGACCACCTCTACACCCGCGGCCTGCCCGACCCCGACCTGGTGATCAGGACCAGCGGCGAGCAGCGCCTGTCAGGCTTCCTGCTCTGGCAGAGCGCCCACTCCGAGTTCTACTTCTGCGACGTCCACTGGCCCAGCTTCCGCCGCGTCGACTTCCTGCGCGCCCTGCGCTCCTACGCCAACCGCCAACGCCGCTACGGCGTCTGAGCCGGCTGTAACGCTGTAATTCCCCCCCACCGCTGCCGCGGCGGGTCCCGGCGGGGATTCTCACCCGCACCCCGATGCGCCGCTCCGCGACGCGCTGCCTCGCGGAGCGGGGTGGGTGGTGGGCCGCTTGCGGCGTGGTCGGTGGGGAGGTTGGAGTGCGGTCAGGGAAGCTGGGAGATGAGGGTGCGGAGGAGGGCGGGGACGTCCTCGGGGGCGTCGACGTGGATGTCGGCGGCTTCGATCAGGGCGTGGCCGCTCTCGGCGTTGGCCACCGCGACCCGCACCCCCACGAAGTCGGGGTCCGCCGCCTCGCGGGCGGTGAGGGCGTCGAAGGCGCGCAGGTCGGCCACGTCGTCGCCGAAATACCAGGCGCAGCTGTGGCCCTCGGTCTCCTCGCGCAGGACGCTGCCCTTGTCGCGCTGGCCGGGGGGCTTCAGCTCGACGACCATGCGGCCCGCCTGGAGGCGCAGGCCGAGCTCGCCGGCGCGCTCCTTGGCCCACTGCTCGACCTCCGGGGCCAGGTGGGGCGCGTTGCGGTAGTGCACGGCCACGGAGAGGCGCTTGTACTCGACCCGGGTGCCCGCCGGCAGCTCCGACCGGGCGCGGTCGGCCAGGTCGCTCATGACCTGGACGAAAGGGGCCGCTGACGGGTCGGTCTCGACCAGGCCGCCGGGGCGTTGGACCTCCAGCCCGTACAGGCCGAAGACCGCGACATCGGGCAGGTCGGCGAAGCGCTCGCGGAGGAAGCCGGCCGGGCGGGCCGAGACGATGACGACCTTGCCCAGGCGGCGGCTGAGCTCGCCGAGGACCTCGACGATGCCGTCGGCCGGGTGGACCGTCTCGGGGTCTTCCTGGATGGGCGCGAGAGTCCCGTCGAAGTCGAAGAAGAAGGCGCAGTGGCCTGCGCGCTCCGCGGTCAACTGGAGGATGGCCTCGCGCGAGCGTGCAGTGTCAGGGACCGCCATGTGCCAAGCGTACTGAAGAATTCACGCAGCGGCGTACCTCACAAGGCGGGCAATCAAGGACTCGATCTAGTGGATTTTGCTTGCAGCGGTTAGCGTCTGTGCTGTGGCTTGGGGTTTTCCCGGCCATCCGAGGCCCGGACCGAGCGATCACTGTGAAGCCACGGGGCCAAGCACCCGACCCCGTGCGGGCGTCGGAGGACGCGAGTGCGGGCGGCGAGGTGCCCGTCCCCGGAGATCCCGTGACCGTTCGCCGTAGTCCCTCGGAGTCCACCCCTCCCGCTCCACGCGGCCGCGCCACCAAGGCGCAGCCCGCGGAAGCGCCGCAGGAGGTCGTCAAGCCGGTCCGTCGCACCAGGAAGACGGCCCAGGAGAAAGCCCAGGAGAAAGCCCAGGAGAAAGCCCCGGAGCAGACACCGGACAAGCGCACCTTCGTGCTGGACACGTCCGTGCTGCTGGCCGACCCGGGCGCGTTCCTGCGCTTCGGAGAGCACGACGTGGTCCTGCCCCTGGTCGTCATCTCCGAATTGGAGGGCAAGCGGCACCATCCCGAGCTCGGATACTTCGCGCGGCGTTCGCTGCGGTTCCTGGACGACCTGCGGGCCAAGCACGGCCGGCTGGACGTCCCGCTGCCGCTGACGGACTCCGGTGGCACCCTGCGGGTCGAGCTGAACCACGCCAACCAGAACGTGCTGCCGGCCGGCTTCCGGGCCGACACGGACGACGCCCGGATTCTCGCGGTCGCGCTCGCGCTCGCCGCCGAGGGCAAGGACGTCCTGCTGGTCACCAAGGACATGCCGCTGCGGGTCAAGGCCGGCTCGGTGGGCCTGGCCGCGGACGAGTACCAGCCGGGTCCGGCGACCAACCAGAGCTGGACGGGCATGGTCGAGCTCGGCATCGCCGAGGACGAGGTGAAGCGGCTCTACGCGGGTGAGGCGATCGACCTCGACGGCGCCGGCGACCTGCCGGTGCACACGGGTCTGGTGCTCACCTCGCAGAACGGCTCGGCGCTCGGGCGGGTCTGCGCCGACAAGTCGGTGCGGCTCGTGCGGGGCGACCGGGAGGCATTCGGTGTGCGGGGGCGCTCGGCGGAGCAGCGCATCGCGCTGGACCTGCTGCTGGACGAGTCGATCGGCATCGTGTCCATGGGTGGGCGGGCCGGCACCGGCAAGTCCGCGCTCGCGCTCTGCGCGGGCCTGGAGCAGGTCATGGAGCGGCGCAAGCACAAGAAGGTGATCGTCTTCCGGCCGCTGTACGCGGTCGGCGGGCAGGAGCTGGGGTACCTCCCCGGCGACGCCGCCGAGAAGATGTCGCCCTGGGCGCAGGCGGTCTTCGACACGCTCGGCTCGCTGGTGCACGACAACGTGATGGAGGAGGTGGCGGCCCGGGGGATGCTCGAGGTCCTGCCGCTGACCCACATCCGCGGTCGCAGCCTGCACGACGCATTCGTGATCGTCGACGAGGCCCAATCGCTCGAACGTGGCGTCCTGCTCACCGTGCTCTCCCGCATCGGCAGCAACTCGCGGGTCGTGCTGACGCACGACGTCGCTCAGCGTGACAACCTGCGGGTCGGCAGGCACGACGGCATCGCCGCGGTGATCGAGGCGCTGAAGGGCCACCCGATCTTCGCGCACGTGACCCTGACCCGTTCGGAGCGGTCGCCGATCGCCGAGGTCGTTACGGACCTGCTGGAGGACCTCCCGTTCGAAAGGTGAGTTGAGGGAAAGAGTCCCAATTGTCACGTGATTAGGATCACATAACGTACTGTTTGGGTTCTCACCTGCGAATGCACTAGGCGATGGTGGGGAACGAGCGCATGACGCCAGGCGAACCGGCATCAGGCGCTCACGGTGCGTCATCGGCCCGGAGGGCAGGTCCGCTGCAACGCGTGGACCGCCGTCCGGGCCGTGCGCCGCGTCCTGTCCCCGACGAATGGATACGTTCGTGATCCAGCTGTGGCAGCGGATCGGAAAGATCCGTGCCCTGGCGGCCCTCGCGCTCGTCGCGGCCCTCGCGGGCGGCGTCGTGATCGCCAACTGGGACAGCGGCGAGAAGGCTGAGCCGGTCAACACCGCCGCCAACGCCGCCCTCCCGAAGCCGTCGGAGACGAGCGCCGGCGCCGCGCAGTCGCAGGACCCGCAGAGCAAGGCGCAGGACGCCGCCTCTGCGGCCGCCGCGCAGGCCAAGGCCGCCGAGGACGCCGCGCGCAAGAAGAAGGAAGAAGAGGCGAGCCGGTCCAACACCCGCTCCGCCGGCCCGCCGTCCTACCCGGCCCCCGCCTCGTGCGGCGTCTACTCCGGCCACAGGAACACCGGCTGCACGCTGATGGTCGCCGCCGGCTACGGCCTCGACCAGATGCCGTGCCTGGACAAGCTGTGGACCAAGGAGAGCGGCTGGAACCCGGCCGCGCACAACAACGGCAGCGGCGCCCACGGCATCCCGCAGGCGGTCCCCGGCGACAAGATGGCCGCGTACGGCCCGAACTGGAAGACCGACGCCGGCACCCAGATCAAGTGGGGGCTGAGCTACATCAAGGGCCGGTACAAGACGCCGTGCGGCGCATGGGGTCACAGCCAGAGCACGGGGTGGTACTAGGTCATGGACGTCCTGACGCTGCTGTGGCAGCGGGTCGGCAAGATCCGTGTCCTGGCCACCCTCGCGCTGGTCGCGGCCCTCGCGGCGGGTGTCGTGATCGCCAACTGGGACAGCGGTAAGAAGGCCGAGCCGGTCAGTGCCGCCGCCGACGCCACCCTTCCGAAGCCTTCCGACACGAGTGCGAGCGCCAGCGCCGCGCCGGCGTCCCAGGAGGCCCAGAGCAAGGCGCAGGACGCCGCCTCCGCGGCCGCCGCGCAGGCCAAGGCCGCCGAGGACGCCGCGCGCAAGAAGAAGGAAGAGGAGGAGACGAGCCGGTCCACCACGCGGACCCTGGGCCCGCCGACCTACTCGATCCCGGCCGCTTGCGACGTGTACAAGGGCAAGAGCGACAACAAGTGGCGCGGCTGCGGGCTCGTGTTCCAGGCCGGCTTCGGGTTCGACCAGATGTCGCCGTGCCTGGAGAAGCTCTGGGACAAGGAAAGCCACTGGACGACGACGGCGCGGAACAAGAGCTCCGGCGCCTACGGCATCGCCCAGGCGCTCCCGCCGTCGAAGATGGGCTCGATCGCGAGCGACTGGTCCTGGAATCCTGAGACGCAGATCAAGTGGGGCCTGGGCTACATCAAGGGCCGCTACAAGACGCCGTGCGCCGCCTGGTCCCACAGTCAGTCCAGCGGCTGGTATTAGCGAGCGAAACCTGTTACCAACGTGGCGTGACCGTCGATGCCACGAGTCCGTCCGACCCCACGCGATTCGGCACGGAGGCGTTCTACGCCTCCGTGGGCCGAGCCTTCGTCGCCATGTGCGCGTTCGTGCCGGTGCTGTTCGCGATCGAGTTCCTCGACCGGCTCACCGGTGAGCGGCTCGACCAGGACGGCGGCATCAAGCCGCACCATCTCGACGGCCTGGACGGCATCGTCTTCTCGCCGTTCCTGCACGCCGGCTTCGCCCACGTCCTGGCCAACAGCATCCCGCTGATCCTGCTCGGCACGTTCGTCCTCGCCGCCGGCACCACCCGCTTCCTGCTCACGACCGCCTTCATCGCGATCGTGGCCGGGGTCGGCGTGTGGTTCATCGGCGATCCGGACACCGTCGTGGTCGGGGCCAGCGGTGTCATCTTCGGCTATCTCGGCGTGATCCTGATGCGGGGCGCGGTCGAGCGCAGCTGGTGGCACATCGCCGTCGGTGTCCTCATCGGGCTCCTGTACGGCTGGCAGCTCTTCGGCGTCCTCCCCGGCGAGGAGGGGGTGTCCTGGCAGGGGCACCTGTGCGGGTTCATCGGCGGCCTCGTCGCCGCGGTGATCTTCCGGCGCCGCAGGCCACGCCGCTCCGACGACCCCCTGGCCATCGACACCGACACCAAATAGCAAGCCGCGGCGCCGTACAGCAGTCAGAGGACACCGCGGCAAGCTGCGGTGTCCTCTGGTCATCGGCACCGGCGCCGCATAGCGTTCCCCGTATGCGGGATGTCGACCTGGCCATCGTCGGCGCGGGACCGGCGGGTCTCTTCGGTGCCTATTACGCCGGCTTCCGGGGCCTCAGCACCGCCCTGATCGACGCGCTGCCGGAGCCCGGCGGCCAGGTCACGGCGATGTACCCCGAAAAGATGATCTTCGACGTCGCGGGGTTCCCCGGCATCCGCGGCCGCGACCTGGTCGCCAACCTCGTCGAGCAGGCCGGGCAGTTCAACCCCCAGTACCTGCTCGGCGTGCGGGCCGAGGGCCTCACGTACGACGACGGCCGACCCGTGCTGACGATGTCCGACGGCACCGTCCTGCGCTGCGGCGCCGTGCTCATCACCGGCGGGCTCGGCAGCTTCACGGCCCGCCCGCTGCCCGCCGCCGACGGGTTCACCGGCACCGGCCTGCTCTTCTTCGTGCCGCACCTGGCCGACCTGGCCGGGCACGACGTCGTCATCGTCGGCGGTGGCGACTCCGCCTTCGACTGGGCCCTCGCGCTGGAGCCGGTCGCCAGGTCGGTGACGCTCGTGCACCGCCGCGAGAAGTTCCGGGCGCACGCCTCGACCGTCGCCCGAGTGCAGGCCCTGCCGATCGAGATCATCGTCAACGCCGAGGTCACCCGGATTCTCGGGGACGCCAGGTGCACGGGCGTCGACGTCGCCGTCCGCGGCGCGGCACCGCGCACCCTCCCCGCCGACTCCGTCGTCGCCGCGCTGGGCTTCACCGCCGACCTCGGCCCCCTCGCCGACTGGGGCCTCGAGCTGGACAAGCGCCACATCAAGGTCGACTCGACCACCGCGACCAACCTGCCGCGGGTGTTCGCCGCCGGCGACATCAGCGAATACCCGGGCAAGGTCCGGCTCATCGCGGTCGGCTTCGGGGAGGCCGCCACCGCCGTCAACAACGCCGCCGTGATCATCGACCCGGCCGCCCACCTCTTCCCGGGGCACTCGTCCGACAACGGGTGAGCAACTTCTCAGTAACCGCAGCGCACCGCCGATCTGCAGAGCGTGGTGGGCGTCCGTCTCCAGGTCCTCGGGGTGGTGCTGCTCGGCCTGCTGGTCTCCGGCGGGGCGGGCCTGCTGATGCACCGCGTCGAGCTGGACAACGCCGGCCAGACCCTCGACCGGCGGGTCGCCGCCGCGCAGGAGGCGGTGGCGTCCACCGCCCAGCGGTACGTCGACGCGGTGCAGCTCGTCGCCGGCGGCCTGGAGGCGCTGCCGAAGATCGACGCCACCTCGTTCACCTCCGCCACCGCCCCGCTCGGCCGGCTCTGGCTGCCCGGCGCCGCGTCCGCCGACTTCGTCGTCGCCGTGCAGCACTCCGACGTCCAGGCCGCCCAGGACGACTGGCGGGCCCGCGGCGCGGTCGGGCTGACGCTGCGCCCGGCCACCGACGCCGGCCGGCACTACTTCACGGTCCTGCAGCGCAACCTGGCGCAGGACACGAGTGACGGCGTCGGCCAGGACCTCACCACGGCGCCGGAGGCGGCCCGGGCCCTGGAGCGGGCGCTGCGGATCGGGCTGCCGGCGATCTCCGGCCCGTACCTGCTGCCGCGCGACGCCGACCTGCCCGAGCGGGAGCGGCAGCACTCCGTGGTGCTGCTGCAGCGGGTCGTGGACCAGGTCACCGGCGAGCTGCGCGGGTTCGTCGAGCTGACCGTGCGGATGCAGGCCTTCTTCACCGACACGATGCTCCAGCCGTCCCGCGAGCTGGTGGACGTGACCCTGTCCGCGATCGAGGACAACGCGTGGGCGCCGATGGCCCGCACCTCGCGGCAGCACGTCGGCGGGCCCGACCTGCGCCGCAGCGTCATCGTGGAGGTCGCCGACCAGCAGTGGCGGCTGATGGTCGTGACCGACAGCGAGGCCCTGATGGGCGCCGAGAGCCACCTGGACGCGGGCATGGTGTTCAGCGGGCTCGCGCTCACCGTCGTCACCGCCGTGCTCGTCTACACCCTCGCGACCTCGCGCCGCCGGGCCGAGGACCGGGTCGCCCAGGCCACCGCGGACCTGCGGCACCAGGCGACGCTGCTGTCCGCGGTGATGAACACGATCGGCGACGGTGTGGTGCTCATCGGCCCCGACGGTGCCGCGATGTGGCGCAACCCGAGCGCCCGCGAGCTGCTCGGCGACGACGTCGAGCGGCGACCGCCGGCCGAGTGGGCGCGGCTGCTCGACGCGTACGAGAGCGACGGCGTCACCCCGTTCCGGTTCGAGGACCTGGTGAAGCGCCCCCTGGCGGCGCAGGCCGAGATCATCGTGCGGGGCCGCCGGCTGGACGTGCGGCTCCGGCCGCTGGTCCACCAGGACGGTGACGGCGGCGCGGTCGCCGTGCTGCGCGACGTCACCGACCTGCACGACGCCGACGAGAAGGTGCGCGCCTCCGAGGAGCTGCTGCAGCTGCTGCTGGACGGCGCCCGCGACTACGCGATCTACATGCTGGACCCCGACGGGGCCGTGATGAGCTGGTCCGCCAACGCCGAACGGCTCAATGGGTACCGCGAGGACGAGGCCATCGGCCGCTCCTACGCGATGTTCTTCACGCCGGAGGAGGCCGCCGAGGGGGTGCCGCAGCACATCCTCGCGCAGGCGGCGGAGTACGGCCGGGTCGAGATCGACGGCCCGCGGGTGCGGCGCAACGGCAGCCGCTTCTGGGTGCACGGCACGCTCACGGCGGTGCGCGGCCCCGACGGCTCGATCCGCGGCTTCGTCAAGGTCGGCCAGGACGTCACCGAGCGCAAGACGGCCGAGCGGGCGGTCGAGCGGCTCAACGCCGAGCTGGAGCTGCGCGTCGCGGAGCGCACCGCCGACCTGCGCGAGGCCAACGCGGAGCTGGAGTCCTTCTCGTACAGCGTCTCCCACGACCTCCGGGCGCCGCTGCGGGCCGTGGACGGCTTCGCCAAGATGCTCGCCCTCGACCACGGCGACGCGCTCGACGAGCAGGGCCGCCGGTACCTGTCCCGCATCCGCGCCGGCGCGCAGCAGATGGGCGAGCTGATCGACGGGCTGCTCGCGTTCTCCCGGCTGCAACGGCAGGAGATGGCGAGCCTGCGCGTCCACCTCGACCAGCTCGTCGCCGACGTCTGGGACGAGCTGAGCGTCGAGCGCGGCGACCGCGACATCGTCCTGACCGTGGGGGACCTGCCGGACGCCCAGGGCGACCCGCGGCTGATCCGGCACGTGGTGGCCAACCTGGTCGGCAACGCGGTCAAGTACACCCGCGCCGTCTCCCCGGCCCGGATCGAGGTCGGCCACAAGGTCACAGCCGGCGGGGATGCCACCTATTACGTGAAGGACAACGGCGCCGGCTTCGACATGCGGTACGCCGACAAACTGTTCAAGGTCTTCCAGCGGCTGCACCGCGCCGAGGACTACGAGGGCACCGGCATCGGGCTCGCGCTCACCCACCGCATCGTGGTGCGGCACGGCGGCCAGATCTGGGCCGACGCGGCGCCCGGCGAGGGGGCCACCTTCTACTTCACCCTTCCGGCATACGCAGACACGCTGTTGGAGGTGGGCGGATGAAACCGCTGTCGAACAGGGTCCTGCTCGTCGAGGACAATCCCGACGACCTGGAGCTCGCCCGCCTGGCCTTCGAGCGGGGCAGGTTCGCCCGCAACGTCGACGTCGCCCGCGACGGCGCCGAGGCCCTCGACTACCTGTTCGGACGGGCCGCCGCCGACCCGCCGCAGGTCGTGCTGCTGGACATCAAGCTCCCGCTGGTCGACGGCATCGACGTGCTGCGCCGGGTCAAGGCCGACGCGCGCACCCGCCACATCCCGGTCGTCATGCTCACCTCGTCGGCGCAGGACCGCGACCTGCACGCCTGCTACGAGCTGGGCGCCAACAGCTACATCGTCAAGCCCGTCGACATGGAGCAGTTCCTGTCCGCCGTCAACAGCATCGGCCTGTACTGGCTGGGGCTCAACCTGACCGACCAGCACTCATGAGAATCCTGCTCCTCGAGGACAACCCCGACGACGCCGAGATGCTCGTGTTCGAGCTGCGGCGGGCCGGCTTCGCGCCCGCGTGGCGGCGGGTCGAGTCCCGGGCGGAGTTCCAGGCCGCGCTCGACGACCCCGAAGGCCTGCCGCAGGTGATCCTCGCCGACTACTCGCTGCCGCAGTTCACCGCCCTGGAGGCGCTGCACATGCTGCGCGCCGGCGGCTACGACATCCCCGCGATCGTGGTCAGCGGCGCGATGAGCGAGGAGTCGTGCGTGGACGCGCTGCGCCACGGCGCCGTCGACTACCTGCTCAAGGACCGGCTCAGCCGGCTCGGCTCGGCCGTGCAGCACGCCCTGTCGCAGCAGCGGCTCGTCGCCGACCAGCGCCGCGCGGAGGAGACGTTCCGCGCCGCGTTCGACCACGCCCCGGTCGGCATGGCCGTCACCGACCTCGACGGGCACGTGCTGGAGGTCAACCAGGAGCTGGCCCGCATGACCGGGCTGCAGCCCTCGCAGCTGCTGCTGGACATGGTCGCCGAGGAGGACCGGCCGATCGTCGCGGAGAAGATGAAGCGCCTCGTCGCCGGCGAGGCCGAGAAGGTCAGCAAGGAGCTGCGGCTGTGCCGCTCCGACGGCGCGCCGCTGTGGGGGCAGTACTCGGCGTCGCTCATCGGCTCGGGCGGCAGCGCCCACGGCCGGGGCCATCACGGGGCGCACCACGTGGTGCACCAGATCGCCGACGTCACCGACCGCCGGCGCGCGGAGGAGGCCCTGCAGCGGCAGGCGGCGAAGCTCGCCCGCACCAACAGCGACCTGCAGGAGCTCGACCGGCTCAAGAGCGAATTCGTCGCGACCGTCTCCCACGAGCTGCGCACGCCGCTGACCAGCATCCGCGGCTACACCGAGATCCTCGCCGACGCGCACGCCAGCTCCCTCGGCGCGACCGAACGCAAGATCGTCGGCATCATCGACCGCAACGGCCGCCGCCTCCTCGACCTCATCGAGGACCTGCTGACCTTCTCCCGCATCGAGTCCGGCACGCTCACGCTCAGCGTCGGGCCGGTGCAGATGCGGCAGATCATCGACGCCGCGTACGAGGCGATCCGGCCCTCCGTCGAGGCGGCCGGCCTCAGCATCACCCTCGACGTCGACGAGCACATCCCGGTCGTGCAGGGCGACGGCGAGCAGCTCGAACGCGTCGTGCTCAACCTGCTGACCAACGCGGTCAAGTTCTCCGACGCGGGCGGAGCGATCACGGTGACCGGCCGCGAGCGCGACGGCGAGGTCGTCGTCTGGATCCGTGACACCGGGGTCGGCATCCCCGAGCACGAGCAGAGCATGTTGTTCACCCGCTTCTTCCGTACCGCCGACGCGCAGAAACGGGCGATCAAGGGCAGCGGCCTGGGCCTGGCGATCAGCAAGGCGATCGTCGAGGCGCACGGCGGATGGATCGCGCTGGAGTCCATCGAGGGCAGCGGGACCACCGTCGGCTTCGGCATCCCGACCCCCTAGATCCCCACGAACCGGGCCTGCGCCCGCATCTGGTGCTCGAAGAACTCGTCGCGGTGCTCGACGACGTTGTTGAGCTGGCCGAACACCTCGAAGCTGATCAGGCCGAAGAGCGTGACCCAGGCGGACAGGGCGCGGGCCGTCACGGCGTCGGGCACATCCGGGGCGATCACGGCGCCGGCCCGCCGTACATCCTCCGCGACCGCGTCAGGGACGGGCTCCGGCGGCCCGGGCGGCAGGCGGCGCGCCACCGCGGCGTCCTGGATGATCGTGCCCAGCACGGTGACCGCCCTGGTCGCCGCGGCGACGGTGTCCGCGGGCGCCTGGTATCCGGGCACGGGGCTGCCGTAGATCAGCGCGTACTCGTGCGGGCGCTCCAGCGCCCACCCGCGCACCGCGTCGCAGACCGCCATCCAGCGGCCGGTGAGGTCGTCGCGGCCGACCGCGCGCTCCCGGTCCTCGACGGTCTGCCCGAGGGAGTTGTACGCGTCGAGGATCAACGCCGTCAGCAGGTCGTCCCGGCTGGCGAAGTACCGGTAGATCGCCGAGGAGACGACGCCGAGGTCGCGGGCCACGGCGCGCAGCGACAGGTTGGCCCCGTCGGTGGCCAGGTGCCGCCGGGCGATCGCCTTGATCTCCTCGGTCATCTCCGCACGGACCCGCGCCCTGATACCTGTCGCCTTCATGCCGTACATAGTCTCATGCTCTTTTGAGAGAGCACTGCTCTTGTTTTGATGTGCGACGCATGCTCTACTGAGCGAGCAGTGCTCTTGCAATCGTCGTCAGGGGAGGCAGTCATGCAGGTCATCGTCGGTGCCGGCGCCGTCGGCTCGATCATCGCGTCGCGGCTCGCGGAGTTCGGTGAGCCCGTCAAGATCGTCAGTCGCTCCGGCGGCGGGCCCGTCCACCCGCTGATCGAGCGGGTCGCCGCGGACGCCGCCGACGCGGCCGCCCTGCGCCGGATCGCCGCCGGCGCCACCGTCATCTACAACTGCGTCAACCCGCTGTACCACGCCTGGACGACCGACTGGCCGCCGATCAACGACGCGCTGATCCGGGCCGCGGCCGCCAACGACGCCGTCCTCGCGATCACCGGCAACCTGTACGGCTACGGGCCCGTCACCGGCCCGATGACCGAGGACACGCCGCTCGCGGCGACGGGTCGCAAGGGTCGCGTCCGGGTGGCGATGTGGCGCGACGCGCTGGGCGCCGGCATCCGTACGTTCGAGGCCCGCGCGTCGGACTACATCAGCCCCACCTCGTCGATCATCGAGATGGCGCTGCCGGCGATGCGGGCCGGGACGACCGCGTGGCTGCCCGGCGCCCTGGACGCGCCGCACACCTACACGTACATCGGCGACGTCGCCGACACGCTCATCTCGCTCGCGACCGACGAGCGGGCATGGGGCAAGGCGTGGCACGTGCCCTCGCCGCCGCCGATGACGGGCCGGTCACTGCTGGACACCGTGGCCCGCGTCGCCGGCCTGCCCGCCCCGCGCCTGCGCTCCTACCCGGCGGCCGCGGTATGGGCCGCCGGGCTGACCGACAAGTTCGCCAAGGAGTTCCGCGAGGTGCGCCACCAGCACGTCAGGCCGTTCGTCATGGACTCGTCCCGGGTCACCGCGACGTTCGGCCTGACGCACACGCCGGTCGACGAGGCCGTCCGGTCGGTGCTCAGCCTCTCGTCAGCCAGTGCTGGGTAGCGCACCCTCGGGCTCGATCGCCAGCGGCGGCAGGATCCCGTCGAAGTCGACCAGCGAGTAGGCCCGCAGCTTCTCCAGGCGATGGAACGAGTCGACCACCCGGATCGTGCCCGACCGGGACCGCATCACGATCGACTGCGTCTCCGCCCCACCCCTCCGGTAGCGGACGCCCTTGAGCAGGTCGCCGCTGGTCACCCCGGTCGCGCAGAAGAACATGTTGTCGCCGCTGACCAGGTCGTCGGTGTGCAGCACGCGACCGAGATCGTGGCCGGCGGCGACGGCCTTCTCCCGCTCGGCGTCGTCCTGAGGCCACAGCTTGGCCTGGATCGCGCCACCCATGCACTTCAGGGCCACCGCGGCGACGATGCCCTCGGGCGTGCCGCCGATGCCCATCAGCACGTCGGTCTCCGAACCCTCGCGGGCGGCGCTGATCGCGCCGGCGATGTCCCCGTCGGAGATGAACCGGATCCGTGCCCCGGTCCGCCGCACCTCCTGGATCAGCTGCTTGTGCCGGGGCCGGTCCAGGATGCAGACCGTGACCTCGTCCACCCCGGCCCGCTTCACCCGCGCGATGCGCCGCAGGTTCTCCTCGACGCCGGCGTCGATGTTGATCACGTCCGCGTAGTCCGGCCCGACCGCCAGCTTCTCCATGTAGAACACGGCGCTCGGGTCGAACATCGCCCCGCGCTCCGCGACGGCCAGCACCGCCACCGCGTTGGGCATCCCCTTGCTCATCAGCGTCGTCCCGTCGACCGGGTCGACCGCCACGTCCACCTCGGGGCCCGTCCCGTCCCCGACCCGCTCGCCGTTGTACAGCATCGGCGCGTTGTCCTTCTCGCCCTCGCCGATCACCACGACGCCCTGCATCGGCACCGAGTTGATCAGCAGGCGCATCGCGTCGACGGCCGCACCGTCGCCGCCGTTCTTGTCCCCCCGTCCGACCCACCGTCCGGCGGCCATCGCCGCGGCCTCCGTGACTCGTACCAGGTCGAGGGCCAGATTCCGATCCATCTCACGACTCATGTGTGTGCTCTCCTCGCGCGGCGTTGCGTGGGCGGGCGGGCCATCCTCAATCGTGTCAGGCCGACGTGTTCCGCGTCGCTAGTGGCCGGGCGGTTGTGGCAACTTCCATCCGATGGTTCACGATGGGGGTGTGGAAACCGCTGCTCCCGCACCCGCTGGCTCCTCGTCGTCGGCTTCTGCCTCGTCGGCCTCTGCTGCTTCGGAGCGTGCCGGTCGCCGTCCGCGCGACATGGCGCTGTCGATGCTGGTCCTGCTGGTGCCGGTCTTCCTGCTGGTCGGCTTCTACCGCTACCTCGGCCACGAGGACCCGCCGGCCGTCGACACCACCGAGGTGTACGGCTCGGTCGAGCGCGCCGGCCAGTTCACCCCGCTGCGCCCCACCGATCTGCCACCGGGCTGGCGGATCGCCTCGGCCACCTACACCGACGGCATCCTGCGCCTGGGCGTGACCGCCCCCTCCGACGGCGCCATGCAGCTCGCCCAGAGCGCCCAGCCCGCCGCCACCCTCATCCCGTCGATCATCGGCACGGCTGGTGCCGCCGGCGCCCCGGTCTCGATCAACGGCACCGACTGGCAGCGCCACGACGACGCCCGCCCGGGCGAACGCGCCCTCATCCAGTCCACCCCTACCCGCACCGTCATCATCTTCGGCCGCGCCACCGACTCCCAGCTCCAGCGCCTGGCCTCCTCCCTCCGCTGACGGTCGGCCGTCCGATACCGCAGTGTCGGGCACATGATCGCGGCGGCGCGGGCCTGGGGGATACCGTCCCCGGCATGTTCGGATTCGGCCGGAAACCCGGCGCCAAGGCAGTCAGCGCACGTGGCGAGATCGCTCACGTGGACTTCGGCCTGCAGAGCGTCGACCAGCAGGGCCATACCCGGTCGGCGAGCTACACCGTCCGCGTCCAGGTCTTCCCCGACGGCGCGGCCCCGTTCCTGGCCTCGATCAAGGTCAAGCTCCGCGGCACCGCGGGCCCGATGATCGGCGAGGAGACCTGGGTCCGCTACCAGCCGAACGACAAAGAGCGCATCGACTTCGACCGCGACCAGATCAAGCTCCGCGCCTACGACCGCGTCCGAGCCAACCCCGCCCTCCAACTCGTCGTCGACACCCTCTACACCCACGGCGACCCACCCGTCAGCGTCATCGCCACCGCCCGCTGACCCACCCCTCGTGATCCAGAAGACTTTGTGTACCCAGGACTGCACAAAGTCTTCCGGATCATGAGAACGGAACGGCAAGTGTCCCCGCGCGGTGGGGCGGTCATGGCTCAGGCGATCGCCGAGCCTCGTGGTCAGCGTGATCGGCACCCGCTCGGTTCTGCGCTGGCTGGGCCGACTGTGTGCCGTGGCCGGCGTCCCCGTGATCCGGAAGAGTTTGTGTACTCGGGGGTGCACAAGGTCTTCCGGATCATGAGAATTGTGGCCGCCCGGAGTTGCCGTGCGGGTGGCGCGGCCGCCGTGGGGCGCGCACTGTTTACGGGCCGGTCGACGTGCAGTGCAGCGGGCCTGACCTGCCTCGACCACGCCCACCTGGAGCTGGGTGGTGGTGGGGCAGCGGGCATCATCAGCGACGGCGGCAGTGCTGCGGACGGCGGCGGGCCGTCGGCGGTCGGGGGCGGTCGTTACGACAGGGTTTTGGCGACCTCGGCGGCGCGGGCGGCGGCGCTGGCCTTCATGTCGCGCTTGAGCTCCTGGGGCAGGGAGAACACGAGCTTCTCCTGGGCCGTGGTGATCTCGGCGACGTCGGTGAAGTCGCGGGCGGCCAGGAAGTCGAGGACCTCCATGACCAGCTCGTCGGGGACCGAGGCGCCGGAGGTGACGCCGACGGTGGTGGCGCCGGTGAGCCAGTCGTCCTGGATCTCGTGGGCGTAGTCGATGAGGTAGCCCGCGCTGGCGCCCGCGTCGACGGCGACCTCGCGGAGGCGCTGCGAATTGGACGAGTTCTGGGAGCCGACGACCAGCACCACGTCGCAGTTGGGCGCCATGGCCTTCACGGCGTCCTGCCGGTTGGACGTGGCATAGCAGATGTCGTCGCTGGGCGGGGACATCAGCAGGGGGAGCTTGGTCTTGAGGCGGGCGACCGTCTCCAGGGTCTCGTCGACCGAGAGCGTGGTCTGCGAGAGCCACACCACCTTCGACGGGTCGCGGACGGTGACCTTGTCGACGCCGTCGGGGCCGTCGACGAGCTGGATGTGGGCGGGGGCCTCGCCGGCCGTGCCGATGACCTCTTCGTGCCCCTCGTGACCGATGAGCAGGATGTCGTAGTCCTCGGCGGCGAACCGGCGGGCCTCCTGGTGGACCTTGGTGACCAGCGGGCAGGTCGCGTCGATGGCCTTCAGCGAGCGGGCGGCGGCCTGCTCGTGGACCTCGGGGGCGACGCCGTGGGCGGAGAAGACGACGATGGCGCCCTCGGGCACCTCCTCATTCTCCTCCACGAAGATCGCGCCCTTCGCCTGCAGCGTGCCGACGACGTGCTTGTTGTGCACGATCTCCTTGCGGACATAGATCGGCGCGCCGTAGAGCTTCAGCGCCTCCTCGACCGTCTGGACCGCACGGTCGACGCCGGCACAGTAGCCGCGGGGCTTGGCGAGCAAAACGCGCTTCGAACCAGTCACCCCGCCATGGTACGTGCCCCCACCGACAACATCCTCCGCCGGAGAAACGGTACAAGAGAGGCAAACGTCGCAAGCAGCGCGCACGCACCCGCCACGGCGGCCAGCGTGGCCCACGGCATGACCAGGGTCACAGGCGCGCCGACCTCATCCTGCAGCCCGGCCCGCGCCTCGAAGAGGGCCGGCACGGCGACCGCCAGCCCCAGCAGGACGCCGAGCGTGACCGCGAGCAGTGACTCGACGACCACGAAGCGCGCCGTCTGGCCCGTTGTCGCTCCGGTACGGCGCAGCGTCGCCAGCTCCTGCCGCCGGCCGTACGTCGCCATGAGCACGGTGTTGGCCACCGCGAGCCCCGTGTAGCCGACGGAGATGCCGAGCAGCACCGCCAGGAACAGGTTCACCAGGTCGTTCTCGCTCGCGGCCTCCCGCTCGACGTAGGCCCGGGCCGTCATGGCGACGGCGCCCGGCGACGGCACGAACGCGCCGGACAGGTTGACCACCTGCGCCATCGCGGTCGGGTCGTGCTGCCGTACCAGGTCCCGCGGCAGCAGCACCGAGTCGGACGAGCCGGTCACCCGGAGCGGCACCACTACCCCGTCGGCGAACCGCAGCGGCACGACCGAACCCACCTGGAAACCCAGGACCGAAGGAACCGAAAAACCCGAGAAGTCGGGCGCGCCGGAGACGGGGATCGACTCGCCCGAGGGCAGGTACGCGACGGACGGCAGCACGGAACGCCCCGGCTGCGCGGAAACGGCCGCCTCGGAGAGGCCGGGGACACCGGCGGCGCCCGCCGCGACCGAGGAGGAGGGAAGCGCCGAGGCGTCCTCGACGTTCACCGCCTCCGAAGCGGTCTGGAACGTGCCGACCAGCAGCACCGCGAACCCCACCGCCGCGAGCACCGGCGCCGCGACCGAGGCCAGCCGCCGCGCCGACACCGCCGCCGCGCCCCGGACCAGGACGCCGGTCGCACCCCGTCCGGCGGGCGTCAGCCGTACCAGCGGAACAACGACCACGGGAGCCAGCAATGCCGCCGCGACCAGCAGGAACATCGCCGACGCCAGCACCAGGGTCGGCTTGTCCTGCGCCGAGGAGCCCGGCAGGAGCAGCGCCAGCCCGCCGCCGCCGAGGCCGCAGAGGATCCCGGCCGCCCAGCGGGTGCGGGTCATCGGCCGCCGCTCCGCCGCCGCCTCGCGCAGCGCGTCCAGCGGCGACACCCGCCCGGCCCGGCGCGCGGAGAGCCACACCCCGGCCGTGGCCACGACGAGCCCGGCCAGGACGGACCCGCCCAGCGCCCACCACGACACGCCGACGGTGAACCCGGTCGGCTCCAGGCCGACGGCCACGAACGGCCCGGCCAGCAGCGGCGCGGCAAGGGCGCCGAGCAGCGCGCCGGGCACCCCGGCGGCGAGCGCGACGAGGACGGTCTCGGTGAGCAGCAGCCGCCGCACCTGCCCGGGGGTGGCGCCGACGGCGCGCAGCAGCCCGAGCTCCCGCCGCCGCGACGTCACGGCGAACGCGCAGGTCGACGACACCACGAACACCGCGACGAACCCGCCGACGAACACGGTGGCGATGATCAGCTGCGCGCCGAGCCACCGGGTCCGGGTGTCCTGCTCCGGCTCGACCGCGGACCGCGCGTCGCCGGTGAGCACCGTCCCGGCCGCCCCGGCGTCGAGCCGCACCGAGGCACCCGGCTCGAAGCGGACGCCGATCACCCGTACACCACCCGCGAGCTCCGACGCGGTGGCCTCGTCGGCGTAGAAGCCCTCGCCGTCGAAGACCCCCGTCACCGTCCAGCTCGCGGGTCCGGCGGTGGTCAGGACCGGCAGCGTCGCGCCGACCGGGACGCCGGCCGATGCGGGCACCACCACTTCGCCGCGACCGGCCGGCGGTCTGCCGTCTCGGATGGTGTACCCGCCGAGCCCCGCCGACGACCAGGCGCGTCCACTGTGGACCGCGTCGCGGGGGTTCCCCGTCGGCTGCCCGTCGACGAGTCGCTGCACGTAGAAGGTCCGCAACGGCACCGCTTCGAGGACGCCGGGCGTGTCCTGCAACCGCGAGAGCAGCGATGCCGTCTCGTCCGGCGACCACGGGCGGTACACCGGAAAACCGCCCTCGACGGGATCGAACGACGGCGAGGCGACCACCGCGTCCGTGGCCGCGAGCGCGTCGGGGACCCGCGGCTGGGCGGCCGCCCACAGGGCGAGGCTGCCGGAGATGACGGCGACGCCGAGCAGCAGCGCCGCGAACGTGCCGAGGAACCCGGCCCACCTGTGCCGCACGGAGGCCAGCGTCATGCCGTCACCTCCGCTGCGCTCCGGCGCCGGCCTGACTTGGGCCTGCGCTCCTGATGAGCGGTCGCTCCGCTGCGCTCCGGACCGCTCATGACAGCGCCGCCATCCGGGTCGCGATGTGCTCGGCGCCGCGCGGCTCGTGCAGGTCCTCGACGATCGCGCCGTCGGCGAGGAAGAGGACCCGGTCGGCGTACGCGGCGGCGAGGGGGTCGTGGGTCACCATGACCACCGTCTGGGCGTGCCGGTCGACGGCGGCCCGCAGCAGCCGCAGCACCTCCCGGGACGCGGTCGCGTCGAGGGCCCCGGTCGGCTCGTCGGCGAACACCACGACCGGCCTGGTGACGAGGGCCCGGGCGATCGCGACCCGCTGCTGCTGCCCGCCGGACAGCTCACCCGGCCGGTGGGTGGCCCGGTCGGCGAGCCCGACCTCGGCGAGCATCGCGTCCACCTGCCCCGGCTCGGCCCGGCGGCCGGCGAGGCGCAGCGGCAGCTCCACGTTCTGCGCCGCGGTCAGCGACGCGACGAGGTTGAACGCCTGGAACACGAAGCCGATCCGGTCGCGCCGCAGCCGCGTGCGGGCCTTCTCCCGCAGCGGCCCGAGCTCCACCCCGTCGACGAGGACGCGGCCGCCGGTGACCTGGTCGAGGCCGGCCGCGCAGTGCAGCAGCGTGGACTTGCCGGAGCCCGAGGGGCCCATCACGGCGGTGAAGCTGGCCGGGGCGAACCCGACGGAGACCCGGTCGAGGGCGGTCACGGCCTGCTCGCCGGCGCCGTACCGGCGGGTGACCGCGTGCAGCTCGACGGCCTGGCGCAGTTGCAATGTCGTCGTCACGCGGTCGAGCCAACCGTTTCGCCGGCCCCGGCACAGTCGCGCTGCGGCGACAGTCGAAGGTAACGCCAGCCATACCGTGCCCGGGCGACGCGGTCGGTAGCGTCACCTGGGTGCCGGTCCGATCCGCGTTGGAGTCGCTGACGCTGCCACCCATGAGGTTCCTGACGTCCTCGTGGCCATGGCGGTCGCTGCTGTACCTCGGCAGCGGCGGTCTCTTCGGGGTGGTCATGGGGGCGGCGCTGTTCGGCCTGCTCGCGTTCGGGGTGATCCTCACGCTGTTCGTGGTCGGCATCGCGGGGTTCCTCGCGTTCGCGCTGTCCGGCGTCTTCGTCGCCAAGGTCGAACGGTGGCGGCTGCGGCTCGTCGACGCCGTCGACCTGCCCGACCTGCACCGGCCCGTCGAGGAGCCGGGGCTGCGCGCGTGGGTGACGACCCGGCTGCGGGAAGGGGTCACCTGGCGCGAGCTGGGGTACACGATCGTGATCTGCGCGATCCTGGGCTGGCTCGACTCGCTCGTCGTCGCGTTCGTGGTGTGGGCGGTCACGGCGCTGCTCTGCGGCCCGCTCTACATCGACGACACCCCGCTGGGGTGGACGCTCCTGGGCAGCGTCGCCGGTCTCGCGCTCGCGGTGATCGCGTTGTACCCGGTGACGGCCTGGGCGGGCGCGCGCGCCGCGATCACCCGGTCGATCCTGGGGCCCCGCGCCGAGGACGACCCCCGGCTGGTGGAGCTGACCAGGTCCCGGGCGCGGCTGGTCGACGCGTTCGAGGTCGAGCGCCGCCGCATCGAGCGTGACCTGCACGACGGCGCGCAGCAGCGGCTCGTGGCGCTGAGCATGCAGCTCGGCCTGGCCCGCCTGGAGCTGCCCGACGGTTCGCCCGCCGCGGATCCGGTACGGCGCGCGCACGACCTCGCGAAAGAGGCGCTCGCCGAGCTGCGGGAGCTGATCCGCGGCGTACACCCGAAGATCCTGACCGACCGTGGACTCGCCGCGGCGGTCCGCGAGGTCGCCGACCGCGCCCCGCTGTCCGTCGACGTCGACATCGCCCTGCCCGCCCGGCTGCCGGAGCCGGTCGAGGTGACCGCGTACTTCGTCGTCGTCGAGGCCCTCGCCAACGTCGCCAAGCACAGCGGCGCGCGGCGGGCCAGGGTCGTCGCGTCGGTCGTGTTCGACCGCCTCACCGTGCAGATCCGCGACGACGGCCGGGGCGGCGCCGACCCGGCGCGCGGCACCGGACTCGCCGGACTCGTCGACCGGGTCGCGGCCGTCGGCGGGACCGTCGCGCTCGCCAGCCCGCACGGAGGGCCTACGGTGGTGCACGTGGAGCTTCCGTGCGGGTCGTGATCGCCGAGGACGGGATTCTCATCCGGGAGGGGATCGCCGGCCTGTTGCGGCGGTTCGGCCATGAGGTCGTCGCCGCCGTCGGCACCGCCGACGAGCTGGTCGCCGCGGTCCATGCCGCACCACCCGACCTGGTGGTCACCGACGTGCGGATGCCGCCGGGGTTCACCGACGAGGGGCTGCAGGCAGCGATCGCGCTCCGGGCCGCCTTCGCGAACCTGCCGGTGCTGGTGCTCAGCCAGTACGTGGAGCAGACGTACGCGGCCGAGCTGCTGGACTCCGGGCGGAACGGGTACGTCGGATACCTGCTGAAAGACCGCATCGGGGACGTGGCGGAGTTCGTCGACGCGGTGGACCGGGTCGCGGCCGGGCACACCGTGGTCGACCCGGAGGTGGTGATGCAGCTGCTGGGCCGCCGCCGGGACCCGCTGCAGCGGCTCACCCCGCGCGAGCGCGACGTCCTGGCGCTGATGGCCGAGGGGCGGTCCAACGCGGCGATCGCCCGCACGCTCGTGGTGTCGGAGGCGGCCGTCTCGAAGCACATCAACAGTCTGCTGGCCAAGCTGGACCTGCCCCCCGACGAGGACGACCACCGCCGGGTGCGGGCGGTTCTCGCGTACCTGCGCGGCTAGGGTGTCTCAGTGACTACTGACGCTCCGTCGTCGACCTCCGACTCGCCCTGGCCGGTCCGGGTCGTCTCGCAGAAGATCGGCGCGTGGATCGGCAAGCTCGGCTGGATCTGGGTCGACGGCCAGGTCGCGCAGATCACCCGGCGTCCCGGCACCAACACCGTCTTCCTCACGCTGCGCGACCCGTCCGCCGACCTGAGCCTCACCGTCACCACCAACCGCGACGTCGTCGACCTCGGCGCGCCCGGCCTCACCGACGGTGCCCGGATCGTCGTGCACGCCAGGCCCGAGTTCTACGCGGCCCGCGGCTCGCTCAGCCTCCGCGCCGACGAGATCCGCCAGGTCGGCCTCGGCGAGCTGCTCGCCCGGCTCGAGCAGCTCAAGAAGCTCCTCGCCGCCGAAGGCCTGTTCGACCGGGCCCGCAAGCGCCGCCTGCCCTTCCTGCCGTCGAAGGTCGGACTGATCACCGGCCGGGCCAGCGCCGCCGAACGCGACGTCCTCACCAACGCCCGCCGCCGCTGGCCGACCGTCGACTTCCGGGTCATCAACGTCGCCGTGCAGGGGACTTCCGCGGTACCGCAGATCATCGACGCCCTCGCCGTCCTCGACCGCGACGAGACCGTCGAGGTCATCGTCCTCGCCCGCGGCGGCGGCTCCACCGAGGACCTGCTGCCGTTCTCCGACGAGGCGCTGTGCCGGGCCGTGTTCGCGTGCCGGACCCCGGTCGTCTCCGCCGTCGGCCACGAGACCGACGTGCCGCTGGTCGACTTCGTCGCCGACGTGCGCGCCTCCACCCCTACCGACGCGGCCAAGCGCGTCGTGCCCGACCTCGCCGACGAGTTCCGCCTGATCGGCCAGGCCAAGCAGCGCCTGGACCGCGCGATGTCCGGCCTGCTCGACCGCGAGCAGCACCGCCTCGACGCGATCCGCTCCCGCCCCGTCTTCGCCCGTCCGCTCACGATGGTGGAGCACCGCGCGTCGGACGTGACCCAGCTGCGCGACCGGGCCACCCGCAGCCTGAGCCACCGCCTCGACCGGGCGTCGACCGAGCTCGAGCACACCCTCGCCCGCCTGCGGACCCTCTCCCCGCTGGCGACCCTGGAGCGCGGCTACGCCATCGTCCAGCGCCCGGACGGCGCCGTGGTCCGCGCCGCCGCCGACGTCACCCCCGGTGACGAGGTCCGCGTCCGCGTCGCGTCGTCCTCCTTCACCGCCACCGTCTCCGGTCCCGCCTCCGGAAACTCTGAAGGCTGACATGTCGCAACGGATCCAGGACTACCTGATCGCCAGCGCTTCCGCGGGCCGCGAGGTCGTGCCCGCCGGCCCCTTCACGGTGACCATCAGCCCCCACGACCCCCTCGTGTACATCAACTACGCGATCCCGTCCGCCGGCGCCGACCCGACGCCCGCGGACATCGCCGCGCTGGAGGAGGCCTTCGTCTCCCGGTCGCGGACGCCCCGCCTGGAGTACCTGCCGGGCCTGGCCCCGCTGGTCGAGCCCGCCCTGGTCACCGACCGCCTCCCCCTGATGGAGTGCCCGCCCGGCGCCGTCGCCGACCTGCCCCTCCCGCCGGACATCGAGCTCGTCACCCCCGCTACGGACGACGAGCTGCGCGACCTGCTCACCGCCCAGCACGAGGCCTTCGGTGAACCCCCGCCGACCGCCGCCCACCTCGAGAAGGCCCGCACCTCCGGCGGCGTCCGCGTGCTGGCCCGCACCCTGTCCGGCGAGCCCGTCGGCGGCGGCGCGGCGGTCGCGGTGAAGGACGGCATCAGCGAGGTGGCCGGCATCGCCGTCCGCCCCGCGTTCGAACGCCGCGGCATCGGCGCCCCCGTCACCGCCCACCTCACCCGCGCCGCCCACGCGGCAGGCGCAACCCTCGTCTTCCTCACCCCCGGCGGCGACGCCCAGGAACGCGTCTACAGCCGCGTCGGCTACCGCCGCACCGACCCGGTGCTCTTCCTGACCAAGGAGTCCAAGTGACCGACCTGTCGTACGAGCAGGCCAGAGCCGAACTCGCCACCGTCGTCGAAAAGCTCGAGTCCGGCGGCACCACCCTCGAGGAATCCCTGGCACTGTGGGAACGCGGCGAACAACTCGCCACCATCTGCCAACGCTGGCTCGACAACGCCCGCGCCCGCCTCACCACGGACCGCAGCTGAGCTGTACTTCCCGCTGTAGTTCCCCCCACCGCTGCCGCGGCGGGGCCCGGCGGGGATGCTCACCCGCACCCCAATGCGCCGCTTCGCGACGCACTGCCCGCGCCGAGGCGCGAGGCAGGGCAAGCGGCGCGTGCGCGCCGCATCCGGTGGTCGCCCATCGCGGTGGTCCGGGTGAGCCTCCACCCGTCCGTTGATCGAATGGCAGTTCTGGCCGGAGGCAGCGTTCTGTCGCGGCGGTCCTGTGCGGTCGGGCCGGCGGCGCTGGCTGGGGCTTTGGGTTGATGTGGTGGGCTGGTGTCGCGTGGTGGCTGGCGGGCGCGTTCCCGGCGGGCCGCGAGGGCGTCCACACGGAGATCTCGATGCGTGTCTGGGGCGGGCAGGTCGGCCGGCGGGTCCGGGTCGGGAACGTGATGGTCCGGGATATCTGGCCGGAGGCGGGTGTGGCGGTCCGATCGGCGATCGGTCTTGGGCACTCGTGGGTGCGCGCTGCCGGTTGGCTGCAGTCGCCGGTGTGCGACCTGCCGTCGTTGCCGCTGGGGCGGGTCTTCGCGGAGGGCTGCGGGCAGGATTTCGTTTCCGATGCGGGGGTTGCTGGGTCGTTCAGGTCTGGTGGGCGTCGAGCGGCATGCCGCGGGTGAGGACGGCGAGCTGCCAGGGTCATGGGCGGAGCTCGGGTTGGTGGGCGGGTCCGGCAGAGGCCTGCGTGGGCTGCGGCGGATGCGAGGGGTTCGGCAGCTGCACGGTGTCCGGGAGCGCAGCGTTGCCGGCCTGCCGTCGCCGGTGTGCGGCTTGCCGCCGCTGCTACTGGGGTGGGTCTTCGCGGAGGGCGGCGAGCAGGATTTCGTACTCCGACTCGGGGAGTTGCTGGGGGGCGTGCGGGCGTTCAGGTCTGGCGGGTGTCGCGTGGTTGCTGTGCGGCGGGACGAAGGGCTGCCGGGAGTCGTGGAACGAGCTCGGGTCGGTGGGGCCGGGACCGGCAGAGGCCTGCGAGGGGTGCGGCACCTGCGAGGAGTCCCGCAGGTGTGAGGGGTCCCGCAGCGGCGAGGTGTGCGGCAGCTGCGTAGGGCCCGGCAGCTGCGAGGGGGCAGGCAGGTGCGAGGGCGCCGAGGTGTCCGACGGGTGCGAAGGGGCGGGCTGGTCGGAGGAGCCCGGGAAACCCGAGGAGTCGGAGGGGTCCTGGGGTTGGAGGTGGCGGGGGGTGAGCTCGACCTGGGACGGGGCGGGGAGGGGGTCGGCGCTGATGCCGAGCTCGGCCAGGCGGCGGGCGCTGACCAGGACGCGGGCCTCCAGGGAGCCGACGGCCTTGTTGTAGGAGGAGACGGCGGTGCCGAGGGCGGTGCCGACCTTGGCGAAGTGGTCGCCCATGGTGGTGAGGCGGGCATAGAGCTCGCGGCCGGTGCGGTGGACGGCCAGGGCGTTGTGGGCGAGGGACTCCTGGCGCCACGCATAGGCGATGGTGCGCAGCAGGGCGACGAGGGTGGCCGGGGTGGCGAGGACGACGTTGCGGGTGAACGCGTGCTCCAGCAGGGTCGGGTCGTGCTGGAGGGCGGCGTCGAGGAACGTGTCGGCGGGCATGAAGAGGACGACGAACTCGGGGGCGGGCTCGAAGGCGGCCCAGTAGGACTTGGCGGCGAGGGCGTCGACGTGGCCGCGGAGGTGCTTCGCGTGCTGCCGCAGGTGGGCGGTGCGGCCGGCCTCGTCGCGGGCCTCCATGGCGCTGAGATAACCCTCGAACGGGGCCTTGGCGTCGACGACCACCTGGCGGCCGCCGTGCAGGCGGACCACGAGGTCGGGGCGGACGACGCCGCCGTCGGTGGGGGCGGTGACCTGCTCGTCGAAGTCGCAGTGCTCCAGCATGCCGGCGGCCTCGACGATGCGGCGCAGCTGGTGCTCGCCCCAGCGGCCGCGGATCTGCGGCGCGCGCAGGGCGGAGACGAGCTGGCGGGTCTCGGTGCGCAGCTCGCCGGAGACGTCGTGCATGGCGCGGACCTGCTCGCGCAGCGACTCATAGGCGCCGACGCGGTCGCGCTCCAGGTCGGCGACGCGCCGCTCATAGCGCAGCAGGGCGTCGTGCAGCGGGGCGACGGCGTCGGCGACCGCGTCCTGCGTCTGGGCGCGGGCCTCATAGGTGAGGGAGCGCAGCGACGACTCGAGCCGGGCCTCGCCGTCGCGGGTCGCCTGCAGGGTGGCCTCCAGCTTCGCCACGTCGACCGCGGCGCGTGACCGCGCGGCGAACCAGCCGAGCGCGGCGCCGGCGGCGAGCCCGATGACGATCAGCACGAGTTCCACGGCTACCAGCATGCACGAGGGGTACGACAGAAAATGGGTACCGTCGAAGTCATGGGAACGTGGATCGTCCTCGCCGTCCTGCTGGTGGCCGCGGTCGCCGCGGTCGCCGCGTTCGTCGCCGCGGGCAACCGGAAGAAGGCGGACGCCCGTGAGGACGCCCTCCGCTGGTATGAGCGGCTCGGCGGCCAGGTCATGAACCTCTCCGGCGACACCCCCGCGGTGCGGCAGGCGCTCGTCGACGCGGGCGAGCGCTACACCGCCGCCGGCGCGCAGCTGGAGCGTTCGACGTCGGTCCGCCAGTACGAGCTGGCCCGCGAAACCGCGCTCGAAGGCCTCGCGTACGTGCGGGCGGCCCGGGTCGCGCTCGGTATCGACCCCGGACCGGACCTGCCGCCGCTCGCGGGTGCCCGCGCGGGGCAGCTCACCAAGGAGCGCGAGGTCGACGTGCAGGGGCACCGGTTCCGGGCCGGTCCGCACCCGGGCGACGCCACGCCGTACTACTACCCGGGCGGGCAGGTGGCGGGCCGCGGCGTGCCGGCCGGCTGGTATTCCGAGCCGTGGTGGAAGACGGCCCTGGTCGCGGGCGCGTGGGGCATCGGGTCGCTGCTGGTGTTCGACGCGCTGTTCAGCCCGGCGTGGGGCGATTCAGGCTATGACGCGGGCTTCGACGCCGGCTTCGATCAGGGCTACGACGCCGGCGGAGGCCCGGGCTACGACGCCGGCGCAGACCAGGGCTATGACGGCGGGGACCAAGGCTACGACGGCGGGGACGCAGGCGACTTCGGCGGCGGAGACGACCTCGGAGGGGACTTCTGAAAGGCTCAGTACCGGCTTCCCTGAGCGCCCCTGGCCGCCCGCTCCGCGAGCGCCAGATCCGACGCCGCCGCCCGCGCGAACGGGCTGCTCGCCCCCAGCAGCTGCGCGTACACCGACTGCGCCGCCCGGTACTCGGTCACGGCCTCGTCCAGCCGCCCCAGGTCGTGCAGCACGCTGGCGAGCCGGTGCCGCGAGACGGCGGTGTCGAGGTGGACCGGCCCGAGCAGGTGCAGCCGGCTGCCGAGCACGGCCCGATGCTCCTGCTCCGCCTCCTGCAGCCGGCCCGCGTGGTGCAGCGCGGAGGCGAGCAGGCTGCGCGACATGAGCGTGTCGCGGTGCTCCGGCCCGAGCAGCCGCGCCCGCGCCCGCATGACGGTGCTGTGCTCGTCGATCGCCCGGTCGAGCTCGCCCATGTCCTGGTACACCTTGGCGAGGTTGCTCCGGGAGATCAGCGTCTCCTGGTGGTTGCCGCCCAGGACGCGGGTGCGCGCCTCCAGGACCCGCTGGTGCTCGCCCTCGGAGCGGGTCAGGTCGCCGAGCTGGTGGTAGATCGTCGCGAGGTGGCTGCGGCTGGTCAGCGTGTCGGGGTGGTCCTCGCCGAGGATGCGCATCCGCGCGGTGAGCACCTCGTCGCACTCGACGAGCGCCTCGGCCAGGCGGTCCAGGTCGCGCAGCACGGTCGCGTGCTGGTCCCGGGCGGTGAGCGTGTCGGGGTGGTCCCAGCCGAGGGCGTGCGCGCGGGCGTCGACGATCTCCCCGTACGCCTCCTTCGCCTCCTGCAGCTGGCCCCGCCAGTGCAGGTCGGTCGCCCGCTGCCAGGTCGCGGAGTCGTCGTAGACGCGCGGCGCGGGGGAGGGCCGGCGCCGCGGCTCCGGATTGGGCCACTCCGCCGGGTCCGGCTCAGGGGCGGCCGCCGACTGCGACGAGCCGGGGGAGTGCTGCGCGGGGATGGACGGCCCGAACACCGGTGCCGCCGCGCCGAACGTGGGCGCCGGCGGCTGCATCACCGGCGGCCGCGGAGGAGCCGGCGGCCGCGGCGGAGCGGGCGGGGGAGCCGGCGCCCGCGTGGGGATCCGCACCGCCTGCTGCGGCTCGAAGATCTCGTCGTCCACGTACGGATCGGGCTCGGGCTCGAACGAGTCGGGCGAGAACCGCTCGGGCACGAACCTGTCCGCGGGGTGCGACGCCGGCGCGGCCTGCTGCTGCACCACCTCGGGCACCTCGATCGGCGACTCGAGGCCGCGCCGGCGCAGCTCCCGCTTGAGCGAGACGATCGCGTCGGAGATGCCGTCGCTGTGGTCGCCGAGACGCCACGCGACCGCCATGACGGGCCGGTCCAGCGCGATGCTCAGCTGCCGGACCGAGCTCAGGATCGAGTCGTCGGGCGAGGCGTTGACGATGACGAGCGCCGCCCGGAACGCGGCCGTCTGGCCGACCAGCAGCGCCTGGTAGGTGCTCTGCATGCGGGCGATGGAGAACCCGGTGCCGGCCCGGATGTCGACGATGATGTGCGACTCGGACATGGCGATCGGCCCGAGGAAGTAGCCGAAGACGGGCTGCAGCTTCTGCCCCTCGCGCCCGGCCGCCTCGTACAGCGCCGCGTTGGCGCCCTCGTGATAGGCGATCGCCTGCGGGGCGTGACCGCGGATGAGCTGGACGAAGCGGTCGTACGCCCCCTCGGCGTCGCCTTCGAGCTGGGCCTTGCCGGCGGAGGCGACCCGCTCCTCACGGTCCGCGGAGCGGACCACGATCGTGCCGCCGGACAGTCCCGCGAGCCCGACCAGGACGCCGGCCGCCACGAGGGCGGCGGCGCCGGCGGTGCTGCGGAACTGCATCGTGGTGAGCACGCCCAGTGCGACCAGGGCGAGCCCGACGAGCACGACGGTGAATCGGGTCTGGCTACTCCATCGTCCGCCAGTCATCGGCCCTCTTCCAAGCGATCTACGCCCGCAGCAATGGAAAAGATCCGCAGCGTGACGAGAATCTTCCCACGAACGAACCAGTCCACGGTAGATCGCCTACGTGAACCCCGCCATTCACGCAGTTGAGAAGACAAAACTGTCAATTAAGCGACAGAAGCCTCATGATCGAGCAGCCACCGCTTGACCGGCAGCCCCCAGCGGAACCCGCCCAGGGTCCCGTCGGTGCGCAGCACCCGGTGACACGGCACGAAGAGGGCGGCCGCGTTGCGGGCGCAGGCCTGCGCGGCGGCCCGGATCGCCGGCGGCCGGCCGGAGAGTGCCGCGAACTCGCTGTACGTCACGGGCGCGCCCGCCGGCACCGTCCGCAGGACGTCCCAGGCGTGGGTGAGGAACTCGCCGCCGGGACGCTGGCGCACCACGACGTCGTCGATCGCGTGCACGTCACCGTCCAGGTAGGACTGTGCGGCCTTCTGCGCGTCGCCGACGTCGCCGACCTGCCGCAACGAACCCACGTCGACGAACAGCGACAGTTCCCCGAGCGAAGCGGTGAAGCCGCTGGCCAGCACCGCGCCGTCGTCGTCCACCACGATCGTGAGCGGACCGGCCGGGGTGGCTGAAACGGAGTACAACATCAGTGAATCCTCCAGAGTCGGATGACGGCGTAGGAACGCCACGGCCGCCAGCGCTCGGCGTGCGCGGCCAGGGATCGGGGGTCGTCGGGCAGACCGAGGGCCCGCGCGCCGCGCAGCACCCCCAGGTCGGTGGGCAGGAACGCGTCGGGGTCGCCGAGGGCGCGCATCGCCGTGTACGACGCGGTCCAGTCCCCGATGCCGGGGATCTCCTTCAGGCGGGCCACGGTTTCGGCACGGTCGCCGTCCCCGTCCAGGCTCAGCCCGTCCAGCACCGCGGACGCCAGGGCCCGCAGCGTGCGCCGCCGTGCGGCCGGCATGGCGAAGTCGGAGTCCGGCAGCTCCAGCAGCGCCGCGGGGGTCGCGAACGCC
Source organism: Dactylosporangium sp. NPDC050588 (assembly GCF_040654975.1). Taxonomy (NCBI): domain Bacteria; kingdom Bacillati; phylum Actinomycetota; class Actinomycetes; order Micromonosporales; family Micromonosporaceae; genus Dactylosporangium; species Dactylosporangium sp. NPDC050588. The sequence goes on from NZ_JBFAJA010000036.1 coordinate 49,938, forward strand.
AGCCGGCGCAGCACGGTCCGGGCCGCCGCGACCGAGATCTGCTGCCCGACGATCGCGCGGACGGCGATCTCGAACCCGTCGACGGCGCGGGGCACCCGTACACCCGCCTCCTTCAACACCAGAGGCGCCAGGAGCGGGTCGTCGCCCAGCACGGCGTCCACGGCCGCGGGGTCGGCGTCGAGGTCGAAGAGGCGGCGGCAGCGGGCCACCGCCGGGGCCAGGTCGCGCAGGTCCGTGAGGCGCAGCGTGGCCGCGACGTGCCCTTCCTCGGGGCGCAGCTCGGCGGTGCCGGTGCCGTGCGGCAGGCGGAGGTTTCGCCGGTACGAGTCGCCGACCCGCTCGTCGATGCCCTCGATGGCCCGGTCGCCGAGGAACGACAGCAGCGCCTCGGCGTGCACCGGCGCCCGGAACGGCAGCCGTACGGACACCACACCAGGGTCGAGCGACGGCTGCGTGCGCCGCACGCGCAGGTCCGACGGCGTGCGGCCGTAGATCTCGCGGACGGTGTCGTTGAACTGCCGCACGCTGCCGAACCCGGCCGCGAACGCGATCTCCGCCAGCCCGAGCCGGGTCGTCTCGATCAGCACCCGGGCCGTCTGCGCCCGCTGCGCCCTGGCGAGGGCGAGGGGGCCGGCCCCGACCTCCGCGGTCAGCATCCTGTGCAGGTGCCGTTCGGTGTACCCGAGGCGCCCCGCCAGGCCGGGAACCCCGTCCCGGTCGACGACGCCGTCGGCGATCAGGCGCATCGCCCGGCCGACCACGTCGCCGCGCACGTCCCACTCCGGCGAGCCGGGCGCCGCGTCCGGCCGGCAGCGCAGGCACGCCCGGAAACCCTCCCGCTGCGCCGCCGCGGCCGTCGGCAGGAAGCGCACGTTCTCCGCCTTCGGCGTGATCGCCGGGCAGGACGGCCGGCAATAGATCTTCGTCGACTTGACCGCGGTCACGAAGACCCCGTCGAACCGCGCGTCGCGGCTGATCGCCGCCCTGCGACAGGTGTCGAAGTCCAGTTCCATGCCACCTATCCTCCCCCGCAGGTCCGCCGAGCGGCTGGCGGGAATCGGACCTCGGTGTCCGGGCCGGTCGAAGGCGTGTCAGGTTCCGGACCGGCCACTGGCACGTTTGCGGGATTCACCCGTCCCGCGGGTTGTCTAAGTTGATCCCACCACCGAGAAAAACCGACGGCCCCCAGCCGAGATGGAGATAGCACCATGAGCGACTACGAGACCGACCCGGCCACCGGCGAGCTCGGCGAGGCCGGCGACGCGGGCGCCGCCTACGGCGAGCCGGAGATCATCACGCTCGAGGGCCAGGACGGCGCCACGATCTACGCCGTCGACGTGGACCACGACGGCGACGCCGAGGCCGCCGGCTACGACAAGGACAACGACGGCCAGCTCGAGCAGATCGCGCTCGACACCGACGGCGACGGCACGCTCGAGACCAGGATGGTCGACCTCGACGGCGACGGCTCGTTCGACGCGGTGCTCACCGACACCGACGGCGACGGCCGCATCGACGTCGCGGCGCTGGACGCCAACGGCGACGGCCTCGTCGACCGCGTGGTCGCGGACACCGACGGCGACGGCGTCATCGACACCGACGTCAGGGACGAGAACTTCGACGGCGTCGCCGACTCCGTCTCGCAGGACGCCGACGGCGACGGCGACAGCGACGTGACGGTCACCGACACCGACGGCGACGGCACGTTCGAGACCGTCCGCTACGACGACCCCAGCACCAACCCCCTGGCCCAGGCCTGACGCGTGGCACGCAGGGGGTCCGGCCCGCGGTGACCTCAGCCGGACCCCCTGCGTGACAGCCACATCGCGCCGAAGTCGACCAGCGCCCGCTGCCGCATCAGCCGCGCCGTCCCCGACCCGACCGGCCCCACCCGCTCCCCGCCCGTGATCGCGGCGAAGTCCTTGCCGAGCGGCTCGAACAGCGACGTGTCGTCGGCCAGCTCCCGGTACTCGACCCAGCGCCGCACGCCGTCCACCAGGATCGGCGACCCCTGCCGGAGCCACCGCGACGAGGCGGACGCCGCGCGGTACTCCGCAAGATGCAGCGACGTGTTGTTGTCGTGCCCGACGCCCAGCAGCAGCACCCACGCGTCCGCCTCGTAGAGCCGCGCGAGCGGCGAGCCCTCGCCGAGGCCGTCGTCGAGCGTGTGCCCCTCGGTGATCCGTGCGGCGTCCGGGCCGAGCGCGGCGAACGACACCGTCGGATGGTCGCTGCGTCGTACACCTGGAAAATGCCGGAAACACTCGGGCACGGCCCCCATGAAGTTGGTCGGGGTGACGCGCGGGTCGAAGGCCGGCGTCTCCGCCCGGATCACCGCCCACCAGGACTGCGGCACCGGTGGGTTGCCCCAGTCGGCCGGCTCGGTCAGCTGCCGCGAGTGCGTCGGCATGACCAGCGTGCCGTCCGGCCCGATCGCCGCCAGCAGCGCCGTCACGACCGCCTGCGCGCCGCCCGCGACCCAGCCGAGCCGCGACAGCGACGTGTGGACGATGACGGTCGCGCCCGCCGGCAGCCCGAGGGTGGCCAGCTGCCCGACCATGCCCCGCACGGTCCCCGGCACGGCCGCCCTGGCGATGGCGTCCTTCTCCACGTCGAACAATCCTAGTGAGTGAATACTGTTCGGCATGGTCGAGTGGGTGCTGTCCGGGTTCGGTGACGAGATCGACGACGATCCACGCGTGCAGCTGGCGGTGCTGCGGGCGCTCGGCGCGTCGCACATCGAGGTCCGCAGCGCCTGGGGCGTCAACGTGGCCGACTTCGACGACGACCTGACCACGCGCCTCGCCGCCGCGCTGGCGGCCGCCGGGGTGGCGGTGTCGGCGGTCGCGTCGCCCATCGGCAAGACCGACGTCTTCGGCGACCCGGACGCCGAGCTGGCGCGGCTGCGGGCCGTCATCACGCTCACCCGGCGCCTGCGGAGCCGGTACGTGCGGCTCTTCTCCTTCTACCGGCCGCCGGGGGTCGCCGTGGAGGCGACCCGCGACACCGTGCTGCGCCGCCTGCGGGCCTTCGCCGACCTCGCCGAGCGCGAGCAGGTCGTGCTCCTGCACGAGAACGAGAAGGACGTCTACGGCGACGTGCCGGCCCGCGTGCTGGACCTGATCGAGTCGGTCGGCTCGCCCGCACTGCGGGTGGCCTGGGACAACGCCAACTTCGTGCAGGTCGGCGTCCGCCCGTTCAGCGACGGCTACGCGATGTTGCGGCCGCATCTGGAGTACCTCCAGGTCAAGGACGCCCGGTCCGCCGACGGCGCGGTGGTGCCCGCCGGCGAGGGCGACGGCGAGCTGCTCCAGACGGTGACGGCGCTGCGCGACGACGGCTGGACCGGCTTCGCGTCGCTCGAGCCGCACCTCGCCGACGGGCCCGACGCGGCGAAGACCGGCCCCGCGGGGTTCGGCCGGGCGGCGCGCGCCTTCGCCGCCCTCACCGCGGGCGCGGGGATCACGCTGCGGTAACTCCCGGTCGCCGGGGATACGACGGGTTGCCGACTGTGGGTCCGCGAGCGCGTTGCTACGGTCCGTGGTCATGCGCTTGGCGACGTACAACGTGGAGAACCTCTTCGCCCGGGCCCGGGCGCTCGACCCGGCCGACCCGGCGAAGGGCCAGCCGGCGCTGTCGGCGTACGAGACGTTCAACCGGATCGCCGCCCACCCCGTCTACTCCGACGAGGACAAGGCCGCGATGCTCGACGCCCTGGAGACGCTGCGGGTCTTCGTGCGCACCCGGGCCGGCCGGCGGGCCAACCCCGACCTGTTCGGCGACGCGTTCGCGGTGCTGCGGGAGAACCGCGGGGACTTCCTCGCCGCGCCCGCCGACGCCGAGCCGCACGTCGTCGCCGCCGGCCGGTCGTCCTGGAACGGCTGGGTCGACCTCATCGTCGACCCGGTCGACGAGGTCGCCACCCGGATGACCGCCCGGGTCGTCGCCGACGTGGCCGCCGACGTGCTCTGCGTCGTGGAGGCCGAGAGCCGCCCCTCGCTGGTGAAGTTCAACGACGAGCTGCTCGGCGGCCGGTACGGCCACGCCATGCTCGTCGACGGCAACGACCCGCGGGGCATCGACGTCGGCCTGTTCTGCGTCGACGGCATCGAGATCGACTGGGTCCGCAGTCACGTCGACGTGCCCGATCCGGGTTCCGACCGGCGCTTGTTCAGCCGTGATTGTCCGGTGTACCGGTTGCTGCTGCCGAGCGGCGAGGTGTTGTACCTGCTGCTCAACCACCTGAAGAGCCAGTCCTTCACCAGCGGCGACCCGGACCCGCTCCGCACGCGCCAGGCGACCGGGGTCCGGGCCATCTACGACCGCCTCCGGGCCGGGGGCGCGTCGTTCGTCGCGGTCGTCGGCGACTTCAACAAGCGCCCCGACCACCCCTCGCTGCGCCCGCTGCTCGGCCCGGAGTCCCCGCTCGTCGACGCCTACTCGCTGCCGGCCTTCTCGCAGCTGTACGACCCGCTGGACCGCGACCACGAGCGGCCCGGCAGCTTCCAGTCGTGCACGATCGGCAACCGCCTGGACTACATCCTGCTGTCGCCCGAGCTCGCGGCGCGGGTCACCGGCGGCGGGGTCTTCCGGCGCGGGCTGTGGGGCACGCCGTCCAACGTCAAACGGCCGCGGCTGTGGGACGCGTACCCCGAGATCACCAGCGCCCGGCACGCCGCGTCCGACCACGGTGCGGTCTGGGTCGAGGTTGACCTGTAGCTTTTACGCGTGGCACTCAGCATCGGGATCGTCGGCCTGCCCAACGTCGGCAAGAGCACCCTGTTCAACGCGCTCACGAAGGGCGACGCGCTCGCCGCGAACTATCCGTTCGCGACCATCGAGCCCAACGTCGGCGTCGTCGGCCTCCCCGACGCCCGGCTCGGCAAGCTCGCCGAGCTGCACGACTCGCAGAAGATCATCCCGGCGCCGGTCTCGTTCGTCGACATCGCCGGCCTCGTGCGCGGCGCCTCGAAGGGCCAGGGCCGCGGCAACGCGTTCCTCGCCAACATCCGCGACGCCTCCGCGATCTGCCAGGTGGTGCGCGCCTTCGCCGACCCCAACGTGGTCCACGTCGACGGCAAGGTCTCCCCGTCCGACGACATCGAGACGATCAACACCGAGCTGATCCTCGCCGACCTCCAGACGATCGAGAAGGCTCTGCCGCGCCTGGAGAAGGAGGCGAAGGTCCAGAAGCAGCGCGCCGGCGCCGCCGCCGCCGCGAAGGCCGCCGCCGAGCTGCTCAACGGCGGCACCACCCTCTACGCGGGCGCCGCGAAGGCCGGCATCGACGTCGCGGAGCTGCAGGAGCTGCACCTGCTCACCGCCAAGCCCTTCCTGTACGTCTTCAACGTCGACGAGACCGGCCTCGCCGACCCCGCCTTCCTGGACGAGCTGCGCGCCCTGGTCGCCCCCGCCGAGGCGATCTTCCTCGACGCGAAGATCGAGTCGGAGCTCACCGACCTGGACGAGGAGGAGGCCCTGGAGCTCCTGGCGTCGATCGGCCAGCCCGAGCCCGGCCTGCACCAGCTCATCCGGGTCGGCTTCCGCACCCTCGGCCTGCAGACCTACCTCACCGCCGGCCCCAAGGAGACCCGCGCCTGGACGGTCCCGATCGGCGCCACCGCCCCCGAGGCCGCCGGCGTCATCCACTCCGACTTCCAGCGCGGCTTCATCAAGGCCGAGGTGGTCAGCTTCGACGACCTGATGACCGCCGGCTCCCAGAACGCCGCCAAGGCCGCCGGCAAGGTCCGCATCGAAGGCAAGGACTACGTCATGCAGGACGGCGACGTCGTCGAGTTCCGCTTCAACGTCTAGGAGCCGCAGGTGTCGTACGTCGTCGACTTCGAGACCGTCTCCACCACCGGCCTGGAGTCCTCACCGGTCGCCGAGGCCCTCGCCGGCCTGCGCGCCAACGAGGCCCGCTACTTCCGGAACAAGTACGACCACGTGTTCACGGTCTTCGCCGTCGAGCCGGCGTCGGCGGCACAGGAGGCGGTGGCCTACGTGCACCGCATCCTGCTGGAGGAGCGCGACCTCACCATCGGCTCCCGCCCGCTGGAGGCGACGTCCTTCGAGGTCGACGGCGTCCGCTGGACCTACGTCTTCTACGAGTCGGGCCTGTCGGTCAACGTGCTCTACACCCTCGCGGAAGGCGGCAAGCGGGCCGTCGGCTTCAAGCTCTCCGACGGGATGGAGGTCCCCGCCGAGCTCGCCGACCGCTTCAAGTTCGCCCGTCAGCGCTCCAAGCTCGCCGGCACCATCCGCGGCACGTTCTTCGTCATCAAGGGCGAATACGCCTAGCGGGAAGCAGCTTGTCCAGCTCGATTGCCACGTCGAACGGCACCCCGACCCGGAGCGTGCCCCGGTGGATGCCGGTCGCCACGTAGGCACGGGTGGATGCGTCGAGTTCGTATGCGTACACGACCGGCGAGGATGCCTCTTCCTCGATGCGCCAATAGTGGGCAATACCGGCTTCCGCATACTTGCGCAGCTTGACCGTCCGGTCACGGTGCTCGGACTCCGGCGAGACAACCTCGACGACCAGCAAGATCTGGTCCGGCGTGTAATAGGTGCGATCCGGATCGTAGGCCGCGGTCGCTACGACCACATCTGGCTCGGGCCGGTTTCGCTTGTCGAGTTGGATCGTCATCTGCGGCTCGACTTCGACGCCTGCTGGCGCCTGGTCGATGAGGGCGCTCACCAACGCATGGATGAGCCGGGCGTGCCACGCCCGCTGCGGCGACATCATGAAGACGAGCGCTCCATCGATCAGCTCGGTGTGTCGCGGCGCTTCGGGAAGGTGATCGAGGTCGTCGGCGAACCACCCCTCGATGCGGGGTGGACGCATCCAGTCGGGCACCGCAGTCATGCTGTCATCGTAGCGTTCAGTGACGGCGGCCCGGCAATTCAGGCAGCGCCGGCGATGATGGTGCGGTAGAGGTCCTCGATGCGGGCGGCCAAGGTGACCTCGCCGGGGGAGAGGTCCGTCATGCCCGGGACGCGCAGGCGGATCTGGGTGCGGCCGTCGAGGCGGCGCACGTCGGGGCGCACCTGGAGCGCGTCGGCGACGATCTTCATGCGCTCGGTCAGTGCCGCATGCTGGGAATCGTCCAAGTGCAGTGTCCGGCGAATCTCTTCGCCGTCGTGCGTCCAGCCTTGCAATAAACCCAGCGCGTCGCTGAGATAGTCACGGTGCTGTTCGCTTCGCCTTGCCCGCATAACGACCTACCCTCCCGCGGCATCGTTGCCGGCTTGTGGCCGTTTCGAAGCCTGCCCGTCATCAACGGTGTCTGCAAGTCTGCTGGGCGACTGGTGGATCTGTCCACGGCCACATTTCCCTCGTCTGGTGAACAACAGGGCAGAGCCCGCAACCGGAACTTCATTTCGATCTGGCACCCTGGTCACCCGTGCAGACCGAACGGTTGATGCCAAGGATCATCGTCGGCGCCGCGATCATCTCCGATGGTCGCGTCCTGGCCTGTGAGCGCGCCCTGCCGCCCGAAATGGCCGGAAAGTGGGAGTTCCCCGGGGGGAAGGTGGATCCGGGGGAGACCGAGGAGCAGGCGCTCGTCCGGGAATGCCAGGAGGAGCTCGGGGTCGACGTCGAGGTCGGCGCGCGGGTCGGCGCCGACATCACGATGCTCGGCGGCGCCGCGATCCTCAAGGTCTACCTCGCCCGGCTGGTGAACGGGGCGACACCCGTGCCACTGGAACACAGCGACCTGCGCTGGCTCGCCGGCGACGAGCTCGACACGGTCCCGTGGCTGCCCGCCGACGCGCCGATCGTGGTGGCGCTGGCCCCGTTGCTACCTTCGACGGCGTGAACGTCACCTACCCCGAGATCGGCGCTACCCGCGAAGGCCCCCTGCCGCCCGGCTACCACCACGTGAACCGCCGGGTGAGGGTGGGACAAGGCCATGAGGCCTTCGCCGCCGCAGCGGCCGCCCTGGCCCGCTGGCAGCCCCAGCGCGGCGCCGGTCTCCGGCTGCGCAGCGACGAGGACCGGGTCACGCTCGGCGGCCGGTTCTCCACCGGGATCGGGATCGGGGCGCTGCGGCTCTGGGTGCCGTGCCTGATCGTGTGGATCGTCGACGAGCCGGAGCGGTTCGGGTTCGGCTTCGGCACGCTGCCCGGGCACGTCGAGACCGGCGAGGAGTCGTTCCTGCTGAGCGTCGGGCCCGGTGGCGAGGTGTGGTTCGAGATCAAGGCGTTCAGCCGCCCGGCGAAGTGGTGGGTCCGCCTCGGCAACCCCGTGGCGAAGCTGGTCCAGTCGCGGGTCACGGACCGCTATGCGAAGGCCATGCAAAAGGCGCCCCTCTGAGCGAGGGGCGCCTTTGACAAAGCGGATCTAGTGGCCGTCGCCGGAGGGCGGCGACGGGTGCTGGTAGCGCAGCTGCTCCGGCGGCAGCGGGAACACCTGGTCGTCGCCGAACGGCGAGCCGGCCGCCGCCCGGTCCAGGGTGAGCTCCGCGACCACGAGCTTGCCGTCGGCGCCGACCGGCGCCTCCTGGGCCACGGGACCCTCCTGGTGCCAGTTGCTGCTGGTGTCGGACACCGGCAGGTCCCCCTTCGCGGTGGTCGTCGTGGCGCGCGCCGGCACGGGCTCGTCCAGCTGGTCACGACGGAAGATCTTGCGTCCGAGCCAGGTCACCGGGTCGTACCTCCGATCGACAACACGTTCCTTCATCGGGATGATCGCATTGTCAGTGATTTTGATGTGCTCGGGGCAGACTTCGGTGCAGCACTTGGTGATGTTGCAGTAGCCCAGGCCCTGCTCGGCCTGCGCCATCTCCTTGCGGTCGTCGCGGGCGTCGAGCGGGTGCATGTCCAGCTCGGCGGCCCGGATGAAGAAGCGCGGCCCGGAGAACGCGGGCTTGTTCTCCTCGTGGTCACGGATGACGTGACACACGTTCTGGCACAGGAAGCACTCGATGCACTTGCGGAACTCCTGCGAGCGCTCCACGTCGACCTGCTGCATCCGGTACTCGCCGGGCTCGACGCCGGCCGGCGGGGCGAACGCGGGCAGCTCGCGGGCCTTCTGGTAGTTGAAGTTGACGTTGGTGACGAGGTCGCGGATCACCGGGAACGTCCGCAGCGGCGTCACCGTGACCGTCTCGGTCTCGTCGAACGTCGACATCCGCGTCATGCAGCCCAGCCGCGGCTTGCCGTTGATCTCCATCGAGCAGGAGCCGCACTTGCCGGCCTTGCAGTTCCACCGCACGGCCAGGTCGGGCGTCTGGGTGGCCTGCAGCCGGTGGATGACGTCGAGCACGACCTCACCCTCGTTGACCTCGACCTGGAAGTCCTCCAGCGAGCCGCCGGTGTCGTCGCCGCGCCAGACGCGGAAGTGGCGTTTGGTGCCCATCACAGCTCCTCGTCGGTCATGTACTTGGCGAGCTCGCTCCGGTCGAACAGGCCCTGCAGCTCAGGGCGCATGACCGGCAGCGGCTTGTGCTCCAGCCGGACGTCCTCGCCGTCGAGCGAGCAGACCAGGTTCACCTGGCGCCACTTCGGGTCCATCTTCGGGAAGTCCTCGCGGGTGTGCCCGCCGCGCGACTCGGTGCGCTCCAGCGCCGCCTTCGCGGTGCACTCCGACACGATGAGCATGTTGCGGAGGTCCAGCGCCAGGTGCCAGCCCGGGTTGTACCGGCGGCCGCCGCTCACCCCGACCTTCTTGACGCGCTCCTTGAGCTCCGCCAGCCGGGTGATCGACTCCCGCAGCTCGCCGTCGCGCCGGATGATGCCGACGAGGACGCCCATGATCTCCTGCAGGTCGTGGTGCAGGGTGTACGGGTTCTCCCCGGCGTCCGCCCGCGCGAGCGGCGCCAGGGCCGTCTCGACGGCCGCGTCGACCGCGGCGGCGGACGGCTTGCGCCGGCCGATCCGCTCGGCGTGCGCGGCCGCGTGCTCACCGGCCCGCTTGCCGAACACCAGCAGGTCCGACAGCGAGTTGCCGCCGAGCCGGTTGGAGCCGTGCATGCCGCCGGACACCTCGCCGGCCGCGAACAGCCCGGCCACCGCGGCGGCGGTCGTGTCCGCGTCGACCTCGACGCCACCCATCACGTAGTGGCAGGTCGGGCCGACCTCCATCGGCTGCTTCGTGATGTCGACGTCCGCCAGCTCCTTGAACTGGTGGTACATCGACGGCAGCCGCTTGCGGACCTGCTCGGCCGGCAGCCGGCTGGCGATGTCGAGCAGCACGCCGCCCGCCTTCGTGCCGCGGCCCGCCTTGACCTCGCTGTTGATCGCCCGGGCGACCTCGTCACGGGGCAGCAGCTCCGGGGGGCGCCGGTTGTTGTCCGGGTCGGAGTACCAGCGGTCGGCCTCCTCCTCGGTGTCCGCGTACTGCTTGCGGAACACGTCCGGCACGTACTCGAACATGAACCGCTTGCCCTCGGTGTTGCGCAGCACGCCACCGTCGCCCCGCACCGACTCGGTCACCAGGATGCCCTTGACCGACGGCGGCCAGACCATGCCGGTCGGATGGAACTGCAGGAACTCCATGTTGATCAGCGTCGCGCCGGTACGCAGCGCCAGCGCGTGCCCGTCGCCGGTGTACTCCCAGGAGTTGGAGGTCACCTTGTACGACTTGCCGACGCCACCCGTCGCGAGCACGATCGCCGAGCTCTCGAACAGCACGAACTCGCCCGACTCGCGGTAGTAGCCGAACGCGCCGGACACCGCGCCGTCCTCGACGAACAGCTCCGTGATCGTGCACTCCTGGAAGACCCGGATCCGGGCCTCGTAGTCGCCGTGCTCGGCGAAGTCCTCCTGCTGCAGCGACACGATCTTCTGCTGCAGCGTGCGGATCAGCTCCAGGCCCGTCCGGTCACCGACGTGCGCCAGCCGCGGGTACTCGTGGCCGCCGAAGTTCCGCTGGCTGATCTTGCCGTCCTTCGTGCGGTCGAACAGCGCGCCGTAGGTCTCCAGCTCCCAGATCCGGTCCGGGGCCTCCTTGGCGTGCAGCTCCGCCATCCGGAAGTTGTTGAGGAACTTCCCGCCGCGCATCGTGTCGCGGAAGTGGACCTGCCAGTTGTCCCGCGAGTTGACGTTGCCCATCGCCGCGGCCGCGCCGCCCTCGGCCATGACGGTGTGCGCCTTGCCGAACAGCGACTTGGAGATGATGGCGGTCTTCTTGCCGGCGAGCCGAGCCTCGATCGCCGCCCGCAGCCCGGCGCCGCCGGCGCCGATGACCACGACGTCGTACGTGTGTCGCTCGATGTTCGTCATTGGGTCGTGTCCCTAGTTGATGCTCAGTTGAAGAACCGGAAGTCGGTGATCCAGCCGGCCGAGACCGCCATCACGTACGCGTCGGCGATGATCACCGAGAACAGCGATGCCCAGGCGTACTGCTGGTGCTTGGCGTTCAGCTTCGAGACGAGCCCCCAGGCGCGGTACCGCACCGGGTGCTTCGAGAAGTGCTTGAGCCGCCCGCCGATGATGTTCCGGCACGAGTGGCAGCCCAGCGTGTACGCCCAGATCAGCACCGCGTTGACCGCCAGGATCAGCGTGCCGAGCCCCATGCCGACGCCGCCGTCCTTGCCGTGCCAGGCGATGACCGCGTCGTACGTCAGGACCGAGCCGACCAGGATCGCGGCGTAGAAGAAGTACCGGTGGATGTTCTGGAAGATCAGCGGGAAGCGGGTCTCACCGGAGTAGGTCTTGTGACCGTCCGGGACCGCGCACGCCGGCGGCGACAGCCAGAACGAGCGGTAGTACGCCTTGCGGTAGTAGTAGCAGGTCAGCCGGAACCCACCGGGCAGCACCAGAATGATCATCGCCGGCGACATCCACGACGGCAGCTGCGGGATCGGCTGGCCGAGGAAGTGGCTCGACCCCTCCACGCAGCTCTGCGTCAGGCAGGGCGAATAGAACGGCGCGAGGTAGTGCTCGGCATCCGCCCAGTAGTACTTGTTCATGATGGCGCGGACCAGGCCGTAGACCACGAAGGCCCCGAGACCGAGGAACACCAGCAGCGGCTGCAGCCACCACCTGTCCGTCCGCAACGTTTTCTCGCTGATCGCTGCGCGGGGCCCCGCGCCCGAGGCTGACCGAAGCCTGGCCGGCGTGGTCGTCATGGTGGTTGCTCCCTGGACGGGCCGATGTACCGATCTGTGGTCGGTGCACACGTTACGCCGGAACGCATCCGGCCTTGTGATCGCCCTCACCCACGGGCCTAACCACCGATTTTCCAGCCCGCACCCCGCCACTTACGAGCACCCGCCCGCCACCTTCACCCGCCCTTCACCCCTGCGCACCCCAACCCGCCGCAGCAACGCCCCGCCCACCCGCCCCCACCCTTTCGCAACCGCATCGTCCCAGCTCAAGGCCCAATCAAGTGGCCGCCCTCACTGAACCGGCCGATGCTCAGCCGCCCCGCCCACCGCCGCCGCGTTCCTGACCGCCCTCATCCAGACACCCACCGAACCGCTCCCTGTCTTCCACCCCTCCGGGACCGCCGGCACCGCCCACCCGCACCCCGCCGCCAGCAGTGGCATTTTCCACACCGAGCCCACCCGCCCACCAAGATCACCCGGCCGCGCCACCCACCAGCCCGCCCTTCAGTAACGCGCCACTCGAAGGACCGCCCCACTCACGGCACCGACCGGACTCGGCCCGTCAGGCAGGCCGCGTCCACGTCGGAGCCGCGCGAGGCGTTCACCTGCGGACGTGGTCGTCAGCCTCACTCCGCGGCTCGTCTGCAGGCTGCCGGGAGGACCGGGCGGTTCGTGCCGGACCTGCACTGGCGTTCACTGTGGACGTGACTGCCAGCGGTTCGTCGCTGGACTCGCCGGCGCGCGGCCCGTCCTGACGCTGCGGCCCGCCCGCTGGCCACCGGCACGTCAGACAGGCCGCGCCCACGCCGGAGCCGCACGGGGCGTTCATCCCCGGACGTGGTTGCCGGCAGTCCCACGCTGGGCTCGGTGGCGCGAGGAACTTCCCGACTCCGCATGGGTCCGATCGAGGCCGGCCTGCCGAGGCGTCGCGGCTGGTCGAGGGCGTGCAGCGCCCGCCCGGCCCGCCGCCGCTTCGAGAGGCGCCGTTCCCGGGGATGCGCTCTGCGGACGTGGTTGCCGGCTGTCCCACGCTGGGCTCGGTGGCGCGAGGAACTTCCCGACTCCGCATGGGTCCGATCGAGGCCGGCCTGCCGAGGTGTCGCGGCTGGTCGAGGGCGTGCAGCGCCCGCCCGGCCCGCCGCCGCTTCGAGATGCGCCGTTCCCGGGGATGCGCTCTGCGGACGTGGTTGCCGGCAGTCCCACGCTGGGCTCGGTGGCGCGAGGAACCTCCCGACTCCGCACGGGACCGATCGACGCCGGTCTGCCTGACGCTGCGGTGCGTCGAGGGCCTGCAGCGCCCGTCCGGCCCGCCGCCGCTTCGAGGGCATGCCGTCCTCAGCCATACGCCCAACGGCGTTTGCGTCCGGGCGGCGTTGCGTCTGACGGCGGTGCGTCCGGTGGCGTCATTCGGCAGCGTTGTTGCCCTGGTCCGGATGACGGCGAGGGTCTGCGGCAGGACGTCGCTGTCCGGCGGCGGTGCGTCTGGCGGCGGTGCGTCTGACGGCGGTGCGTCCGGGCGGCGGTGCGGAGTCGGGGGTGCGAGGGGGCGAGGTCTGAGGGCGTCAGCCAGAGGCGCCGCCGGTGTAGTTCCACGAAGCGAGGCGCAGCGCCGGGGCGGACGCGCCCGACTCCGACCAGGCGCCCGGCAGCTCGACGGCGCGTGGGCCGACGCCCAGCACGGCGCCGGGGGCCAGGGCCTGCGGGTAGGACTGGGTGAAGCGGAAGTTGCGCACCGGGGTGGTCACCACGCCGTCCTCGATGAGCCAGACGCCATTGCGCGTCAGGCCGGTGACGACCAGGGTGCGCGGGTCCAGGACGCGGGTGTAGTGGTTGTCGGTCACCAGGAGGCCGCGCTCCACGCCGGCGACCAGGCCCGCCACGCCCGAGTCGGCGGCCGGGCCGTCGACCTCGACCGGTGCGGGTCCGTCGTGCGCGAGCAGCCGCAGGCTCGAAGGCACCGCGCCGAAGCTGGCGCCGCCCGGGATCGCGTGGCCCGTCGAGGTCGCGCCCGCGCCCGCCTTCGCGGCCGTGCGCCGGTCGTGCACGAGGGCGGTCGACACGCCCGCGTCGACCAGGACGACCCGCTGCCGCGGGGTGCCCTCCACGTCGAACGGCAGCACCGTCGAGCCGGCCGCCGTCGCGTCCTCGACCAGCGTCACCGCGGGGTCGAACTGGGCCGCGCCCAGCTCCAGGAACGACTGGCGGTCCTGCACCATCTTGGCGTTGAAGCCATACATCGCGAGGAACTGCAGCACGTCGGCGACGGCCGTCGGCTCCAGCACCACCTCATACCGCCCCGGCGGCAGCTCCACGGGATCGACGCCGGCCCTGGCCTTCGCCGCCGCCCTGGCCCCCAGGACCGCGCCGTCGAGGTCGGCGAGGCGCACCGACGCGAGCCGGGCCAGGCCGTCCGACGTCGAGGTCCGCGCGATGCCGTCCATCGCCGCGCCCGTCCTGCCGCCCGTGACGTGCTGGCCGGCGGAGTTGGCGTAGACGACCCGGGTCGACGACGTGCGGCAATACCCCGCCGCCTCCAGCCCGGCCGCCTCGTCGACGAACGCCCGCACCCTCGCCGCCCGGTCGTCCGGCGACGCCGCCGCGGTCGCCTCGTCGACGTTGCCACCGAAGGCGACGGGTGCCGGCGGGGCCAGGCCCGGCCAGGTCGGGTCGGCCGGCGCGAGCCGCATCCCGGCCACCGTGCGCTGGACGAAGTCCTCGATGCCGTCGACGACCGTGCTGGTCGCCGTCGCGGTCCGCCCGTCGGCGTGCAGCCTGAGCCGCACCTCCGTGGTCTCGTCGGCGACGTTCTGATGGATGTACGAATTGGCGAACCTGGTCAGCGCCACCGCCGACCGCCCCACCAGCACCTCGGCGTCGATGCCGTCGCCGACCAACTTCAGGATCCGCTCGGCGAGATCGGTCTCGCTCATGCCGCCACCTCCGCTGCGCTGCGGCGTCGGCCTGAGCCGAACCTGTCACATGATGAGCGGCCCGAGCCGCTCCGCTGGCCGCTCATGCCGCCACCTCCGCTGCGCTGCGGCGTCGGCCTGAGCCGAACCTGTCACATGATGAGCGGCCCGAGCCGCTCCGCTGGCCGCTCATCCCCTGACCCCCACCCGCACGTTTTGGAACCGGGCCGCCGAGGCCGGATGGCCCGTGTGCCCGATCTGGCCCGGCTGGCCCTTGCCACAGTTGGGCGTGCCCCACGCCGTCGTCTCCGAGCCCAGCATGTCCATCGAGCCCCAGAACTTCGGCCCGATGCCCGTGTAGGTCGGGTTGCGCAGCATCCGCCCGAGCTTGCCGTCCTTGATCTCCCAGCCGACCTCGCAGCCGAACTGGAAGTTGAGCCGCTTGTCGTCGATCGACCAGGACCGGTTGAGGTCCATCAGCACGCCGTCGGCGGTCTCGGCGATCATCTCCTCGAGGGTGTGCGGCCCGGGGGTCAGCCCGACATTCGTCATGCGCACCATCGGCAGCCGCGCCCAGCCGTCGGCCCGCACGCTGCCCGCATAGTCCAGGCCCGCGACCGCCGCCGACTCCCGGCCGGCCAGGGTGCCCACCCAGATCCCGTCGCGGACCGCGTGCCGCGGCTGCGCCGGCGTCCCCTCGTCGTCATAGCCGAACGAGCCGAGCGCGCCCGGGATCGTCGGGTCGATCGTGATGTTCATGAGCTCGGAGCCATAGCGCAGCCGGCCGAGCTGCGCCAGGTCGAGCCAGCTCGTCCCCGCGAACGCCGCCTCCCACCCCAGGATCCGGTCCAGCTCGATCGCGTGCCCCACCGACTCGTGGATCTGCAACGCCATCTGCTCGCTGCCCAGGATCAGGGTCGTCTCGCCGGCCGGGCACTGCGGCGCCGACAGCAGCGCCCGCGCCTCGTCGGCGATCCGGGCGGCGTGCGCCGTCAGGTCGAGCTCGTCGACCAGCTCCCAGCCCCTCGTCCCATACTGCCCGCGATACGACGGATAGGACCTGCGCTGCGTCTCCCCGTCGCCGATCACCGTCGCGGAGATGCCCGCCCCCGCTTCGCGGATGTGCTGGTCGATGCGGTGCCCCTGCGACGACACGAACCACTTGCGCGTGTCCCAGATCTGATACAGCCCCTCGGCGATGTCGGCGCCACCCTTGTGCGCCTCCGCCGTCGCGCCCGTCAGCAGGTCGCCCTTCGTCGACAGCGCCACGCCCAGCGGGTCGACCTCGCACGCGCTCGCCCACGAGTCGGTGCGGGCCTCGATCTCCACCAGGTCCACGGGCGGCCCGGGCACCGAGGCCGACGCCCGCGCGATCGCCGTGGCCCGCTCACCCGCCCGCCGCGCGGCGTCGCGCCCCAGGTCGGGCAGGGCGAAGAACCCCCAGCTCGACCCGACCAGCGCCCGCACGCCGACGCCGGCGTCCTCGGACTGGCTCAGGTCCTCGATCGCGCCGTTGCGCGCGCTCATCGACTCGGACCGCCGGTGCATCACCCGCGCGTCGGCATACCGAGCCCCGGCCGCGAGGGCCGCTTCAACCGCCGCACTTGCCACGTCGAAGTGGGTCATGGTTGGACACTACCGACCCGCTACGACATTTTTCGGGCCCGGAACGAAAGCGCCTATCCGATCAGGTCGTTGATCTGGCCGGCGAGGGCGATGTCCCTACTGGTCACGCCGCCTTCGCTGTGGGTGACCAGGCGGAAGGTCACGGTCCGCCAACGGATGTCGATGTCGGGGTGGTGGTCGGCCTGCTCGGCCACGTGGGCCACCTCGGCCACCAGCCGGATGCCGTCGAGGAACGTCCCGGCCTTCACCGAGCGTTCGATGCCGGATGTGTCGCCGGCCCAGCCGTCGAGGTTGGCGAGGGCAGCGGTCACCTCGTCGCTGCCGAGAAGCGCGGTCATGCCGGAAACGCTACGCCTGCCGTAGAAAGAGAGCATGTCGATCGCCGGTGTCACCCGCGAATTGCTCGTGCGCTACCTCGACCTCTGGGTGCCGGGGGCGGTGCACTCGCCGCACGGCGCGACGTTCCTGCACGGCTCCGCGACGGAGCTGGACGGTGACATCGCGGAGGCGGCCCTGAGGGCCTGCGCCGAGTTCGGAGACCGGTTGTCCAGAAAGCGGCTGACACTGCTGTACGTCACGGCGGCGAAGGGACTCGAGCAACGGCTCAGCGCCGTACAACGTGAGCTGCAGACACCGGCTGAGCTGTCGGTGCACGTCATGTCCGGCGACGTGGCGGTGCTGCTGAAGGCGCTCGGCGCGAGGTCCGGCCCGCTGCTGTCCATGATCGAGGGGATCGACCCGGCGGTCGTCGCCGACGCCAGGCCCGCCGAGGTGATCGCCGTCGATGTGCCGCGGGACCGGTTGCGGGACTTCGAGCTCACCACCGCGGTGACGCTGGTCGGACCGCAGGCGGAGCGGACGATCGGCTTCGGCACGCGGTCGGCGAAGAGCCTCGAGGCGTTCAAGAACGAGATGTGGGCCCTCGACGAGTACGCCGGCGTCCGGTACCGCGACCCCAATGACCCAGAAGGTCACCTCATGGACATCACCCTCGACCCGAACCCGGGCGCGCTGCGGCGCGAGCTCCTGACCTACCTGCGCGGCGGCGACAGGTCCGTCACCGAGCTGAAGCGGTTCGCCCTCACGGAGACGGTGTACCGCGCCGCCGACGCCGTCAAGGTGGTCACCGCGCTGCTGCAGAGCGGCGCGGTGACCAGGGAACCGAAGGAGGGCCGCCTCGGCGGCGACGTCAGGATACGGATCGCCGGATGAAGTCCAGCTCGATGCGCAGCAGCTTCTCCGCCAGCCCGCCCGCGGCCATGTGCGTCGCGCCGGTCAGCGGGATCATCGAGTGCGGCCGGCCCGCGGCGAGCAGCGCCGCCGACAGGCGCAGCGTGTGCGCGGCGACCACGTTGTCGTCGACGAGGCCGTGCACGAGCAGCATCGGCCGGGCGTCCTCCGGGCGCACCGGCGGCTCGGCGGCCAGCTCGATCAGCGAGTTGTGGCTGTACACCTCCGGCGCGTCCGCGGGCAGCCCCAGGTAACGCTCCGTGTATGCGGTGTCGTACAGCGCCCAGTCGGTGACCGGCGCGCCGACGACCGCGCAGTGGTAGACGTCCGGGCGGCGCAGCACCGCCAGCGCGGACAGCCAGCCGCCGAACGACCAGCCGCGGATCGCGACCCGGTCCAGGTCCAGGTCGGGGTGCTTCTCCGAGAGCGCCTGCAGGGCGTCGGCCTGGTCGGTGAGGATGACGTCGGAGAAGCGCCGGTGGATCGCCTTCTCGAATGTCGGCGACACGCCGGGGGTGCCCCGGTTGTCGATCGTGACGACCGCGAACCCGGCGTCGGCCCACCACTGCTTCTCCAGCCATCGGGCCCGCGCCGCGACGACCTCCTGGTGGCCCGGCCCGCCGTAGATCGCCACGAGGACCGGCAGCTTCCGCCCGGCGACGTGCCCTCGCGGGTAGAGCACGGCGGTGGGCAGCCTCCGGTCGGTGACCCGCTCCAGCACCGGCCTCGGGGCGAAGGGCGGTGTCGCGGCGAGCGACGCGATGGTGCCGATCTCTGCGTCGTCATGGCGGATGGTGTACTGCCAACCGGCGTGCTCCAGCGTCTGCGACCCGATCACCACCGTGCGGGCGGCCGCGTGCGCGACGTGCCAGCCCGGCTCGGAGGTGAGCCGCTGCGCCTGCGCGCCGGCGTGCGAGACGGGGACGCGGAACACGTGCTGCTCGCTCGGCTCGCCCTCGCTGGCCTCGACGACGAGGTCGCCGGCGAGACGGCCGGCGACGCGCCGCACGTACAGGTCGGGCGGCGTCAGCAGGCTGCCGTCGGCGAACAGGCAGCGCGCGTCGTAGCCGTCGTGCGCGAGCTCGCCGCCGACGAGGACCCGGCCGTCGGCCAGGTGCTGCGGGGTGCCGGGGACCGGCTCGACCCAGCGCGGGTCGGCGAGCTCGGCGTGCACCTGCGTCTCACCGGTCCGCGGGTCGACCGCGATCACCAGGCCGTGCTGCTGCAGGCGGCGCAGCACCGTGAGCAGCGGGCCGCCCTGCTCGGTCCACGAGGCCTCCACCAGGTACGGGTACGTCTCCCGGTCCCAGTGCACGTCCACCCAGCCGCCGTCCAGGTCCAGCACGTGCAGGGTGACCTTCGCGTTGGTCGCGCCGGCGTGCGGGTACGCCACCGTCGTCGGCGGCTGGTCCGGCTGCGACGGGTCATGCAGGTGCCAGCGCGGCACCCGCGACTCGTCGACCCGGGCGGTCAGGATGCTGCGGCCGTCCGGCGACCACCAGTAGCCCCGGAAGCGATGGAACTCCTCCGCGCCGATGAACTCCGCGAGGCCCCAGGTCACGCCCTCCTCGCCGGCCAGCACCGCGTCGGTCCCGTCGGGCTCGATCACACGGAGTGCGCCGCCCGTCACGTACGCCACCCGCTGCCCCGCCGGATCCGGTCGCGGATCGACGGCGGGCCCGGCCGTGCGCAGCTCCGTGAGGTCCCCGGTCAGCAGGTCCACCCGGAAGAGGCGCCCCCCGAGCGGGAAGACGGCCATCACGCCGGCGCTGTCCATGGCGTACGAGCCGATGCCGCCCGCCGACAGCCGCAGCCGCTCGCGCAGGGCCCGCTCCGCGGGCGGAAGGTCGGCTTCGACGCTCAGGAGGACGGCGGGGTCGGCGAGGAGCCGCTCCGCCCTGTCAGCCACGTCGAACACCCACAGGGCGTCGCGGCTGTCCTCGGGGCCTGACGAGCGCAGGAACACCACCCGCGCCCCGTCCGAGGTCACCGTCACGGCGCGCGGAGCGCCATAGGAGAAGCGTCGGGTGCGCGCGGCCAACTCCGGATAGTCCACCCCGGAATGTTTACCCGAAGCGGCCCGATTGTCATGCTCCACCGGCGCCGCGCCGCGGGGGAAGTGTCATACGCACGTCGTAGAGTTGGCGCTGTGAGTGCTCGGAGCATCCTTTTCGTCCATGCGCACCCCGACGACGAGTCGATGGGGACCGGCGCGACGATGGCCCACTATGCGGCCGCCGGCGCGCACGTCACCCTGATCACCTGCACGCTTGGTGAGGAGGGCGAGATCCACCGGCCCGAGCTCGCCGGGCTCGCCGCGGGTGCGGCCGACCAGCTCGGCGGCTATCGCATCGCGGAGCTGGAGGAGGCGTGCCGCCGGCTCGGGGTCACCGACCACCGGTTCCTCGGCGGCGCGGGGCGCTATCGCGACTCCGGGATGATGGGCACCCCGCAGAATGAGCACCCCCGCGCGTTCTGGGGCGCCGACCTCGACGCGGCCGCGACCGAGCTGCTGGAGGTGATCCGCGAGGTCCGCCCGCAGGTCGCCGTCACCTATGACCCCAATGGCTTCTATGGCCACCCCGACCACATCCAGGCGCACCGGGTGCTGATGCGGGCCGTCGAGCTGGCCGACGCCGAGGGCATCGCGCCCGCGAAGGTCTACTGGACCGCGGTCCCGCGCAGCGTCCTGGAGGCCGGCATGCGGGAGTTCCGCGACTCGTCGGACAACCCGTTCGCCGACGTGGAGAAGCCCGAGGACCTGCCCTTCGGCACCGCCGACCACGAGATCGCGGCCCGCCTCGACGGGCACGAGTTCGCCGAGGAGAAGACCGCCGCGCTGCGCGCCCACGCGACGCAGATCCCGCCGACGTCGTGGCTGTTCGCGATCGCCGGCAATTTCGGCGCCGAGTTCATGGGCGTGGAGTATTACCAGCTCGCCCGTGGCGTGAAGGGCCCCGGCGTGGGGCCGCACGGCTGGGAAGAGGACCTGTTCGCGGGCCTGGACATCGAGGCGCCCGCCCCGCAGCTGGAGACCGCGGCGTCGTGACGAAGCGGAAGGCGGTGACCGCACCGCGCGCCGGCCAGTCCGGCGCCGCGCGGGCAGACCTGTCCAAGCCGGCGAGCGCCGACGCCATCGCGGCGGGCGCCAGCGCTGTCGCGGCCGGGAGCGGCCCGGCGGGAGACGGTGCTCCGGCGAATGGGAGCGGCTCGGCGGAGGGCGGCCCGGTGGTCGGGGACGGTCCGGCGGTCGGTGGCGGACCCGTGCTCGGCAAGAGTCCAGCGGCGGGCGGCGCCAGTCCTGCCGGGGGCGGTCCAGCCGGCGCCACCGCGGGCGGTCCGGCGGGTGCCACCCCGGGCGGGAGCGACCCTGCGGTCGGTGGCGGACCCGTGCTCAGGAAGGGGCCGGCGGCGGGCGATGTCAGCGCTCCCGCGGGCGGGGACGACCCCGCGGTTCGTGGGGACGGTCCGGGCGGCAGGGTGGAGCCCTATGCGCCCGACAGTGGGTTCGACGTGCCCGGTGGCGAAGAGGCGCCGAAGCCCGAGGTGGCCGGCGGGTCGCTCGACATCGTGATCACGATCGGCGGGCTGGTCGTCGCGGTGCTGCTGGCGGTGGCGCTGGCGGTGTTCGAGGCGTTCCTGGCGCCGTTGCGGCTGTCCGACCTCGGGCTGTCCGGCCCCGGGAAGAGCAACATGCGGATCCCGCTCGCGTTGGTGCTGGCGCTGGTGACGAATCCGATGCTCGGGTGGTTCGCGTTCACGACGACGGGCCGGCGGTTCGCGGCGCTGCTGCCGGCGGGTGCCTGGTGCGTTGTGTGGATCTTAGCGGCGGGCCGCACCACCGAGGGTGACCTGCTCATCACCAACGACAACTGGGTGGGGCTGCTGACGCTGTTCGCGGGGCCGCTGGCGTTCGCGATCGGCATCTACGTCACGGCGCTGCGGCAGCGGGTCGCGGGCTCAGCGAACTCGAAGGCAACGCCCCTTGCGCCACAGAGCGTGGGAAAGGTAGACACGTTCCCGCACCGTCCGTGACCCTCGGCGGCGCACGGGGAGCGAACATCAGCGGAGGCTTGTGATGAAGGAGCGTTGGCTGCCTGTCGGCCTCATCGCCGGGGGACTCTTCCTCGTCAACGTCGTCGCGCGGCTGGTCGTGCGGTTCGCCGCCGGCACCGACGACGACAAGCAGGTCACGATCGGCCTGTGGGCGCTGTTCGCCGTCGGTGCCGTGATGATTCCTGTCGCGTTCTGGTACGGGCGCCGCCACCCCATGCTCCGCCTCGTGGCCGACCTGGGCATCGCCGTGGTGTCCGCGTGCGTGCTCGCGGTGCTGGTGGGGCCGTTCGTGTCGGGCGCCACGCCGTTCGGCGACGGCGTCGGGCTCGTCTTCCGCCAGTTCTTCTACTTCGTCGGCCTCTCCGCCATCGGCGCGGTCCTGGGCGTGCTCGCGCTGATGACGCTCGGCTGGGACTACCGGTCGCAGTCGTGGAAGCGGTACATCGACCGCGCCGGCACCAAGCCCCGCCGCATCGTCCGCCGCTAGCCGGCCCGCCCTCGCCCTGCCCGGCGACGTGGCCGGCGGGTTGCGGCCCGCAAAAGCCGGCGCGGGTTACGGCCCGCAAAGCCGGCGTGGGTTTGCGGCCTGCAATGCCGGCGCGGGTCGCGGACCGCAAAAGCCGACGTGGGTTGCGGACCGCAAAGCCGGCGCGGGTCGCGGCCTGCAATGCCGGCGCGGGTCGCGGACCGCAGAAGCCGGCGGCTCCGGTGCCCGTCGCCGACCGTCTGTGAGGCCGTCGTGGGACGGCGCGGTGGCGGGCCCGGTAGCTCGCGTAGCTCGCCCGCACGCCGTCCGGCTCCGCTGCCTGGATCAAGATCGAAGGACGACGGCTTCGATCAGGGACGTCGTGACCAGTCAGCCGGTGGGCAGGACCCGTGTCTGGTAGACGTGGTGCGTGGTGAAGCCGAGCTTCTCGTACAGGGCGACCGCTCCCGTGTTGCGCTGCTCCACCTGCAGGTAGGCGTCGGTGGCGCCGGCTTCCACGGCCCACGCGGTCAGGGTGCCGAGGACGCGCCGGGCGAGGCCCTGGCGCCGGGCGCGTTCGTCGGTGCCGATCAGGGACAGGCCCAGCCAGCGGCCGTCGGGGTCGGCGACGCAGCCCCGGCCGGTGGCCAGCAGGACCCCGGCGGGGTCGCGCAGCGAGGCGAACCGGACGGCCGCCACGCCGGTGAGGACGCCGCGGGCGGAGGGGGGCAGCGGGCCCTTCCGGCCGGCGACGGCGGTCAGCCACTCGTCCGACGGCGAGGCGTCGAGCGTCACCTGCGGATCGGCGGTGGCCGGAAGGTCTGCGAGGCGGGCGGTCATGAGCAGCGTCAGCGGCATCGGGGTCCAGCCCCGGCGGTCGAGCTCGTCGTCGATGCGCTGGAAGAGCGGCAGCGGGACGCTCATCGCCGGCGGGAGGGCGCGCTGCTCGTACCAGCGCGAAACCGCGTCGACGGCATCGGGCAGCGGCAGGTCGGGGTCGCCGACCGGGAGGGCCGAGTTGCCGCGCATGGTCCAGCCGTCGGTGGCGCGCAGGAGCCAGTCGCCGAGCTGGTCGCGCTCGCCCGCGGGCCAGCCGGCCGCGGCGGCGACCTCCAGGGACTCGGTGGGCGTGAGGCGGCGCCGGTCGGGCACGGGCTTGGCCCTGTGGATCTCAGCGATTGGAACGCGGACGGCGCCGGTCCGCCCACGCACTGTGAGATGCGTCTCGGTGATCTCGACGAGTCGGCCCAGAATGTCCGAGTAGAGGGGTCGATCGCCGCGCTGTCCCACGATGCGGCGCACGACGACCCGACTTCCCACATGCTGTGGACCGAGCACGCTGCACCTCCAGAACGGCGGGATACTAGGCTCGTACCGCCGCGGTAGGGATGCGGCGGGGTTCGCCAACCACGTTGGCAGCCTCAGGTGCGAAAGAGGGCGACCCGTGACATACATCATCGCCGAACCTTGCGTGGACCTGCTCGACAAGGCGTGCATCGAGGAGTGCCCTGTCGACTGCATCTACGAGGGCAACCGCATGCTCTACATCCACCCGGATGAGTGCGTCGACTGTGGTGCCTGCGAGCCGGTGTGCCCGGTCGAGGCGATCTTCTACGAGGACGACGTCCCGGAGAAGTGGAAGGACTTCGTCGGCGCGAACTACTCGTTCTTCGACGAGCTGGGCTCGCCCGGCGGCGCGTCGAAGGTCGGGAAGGTCGAGAAGGACGCGACGTTCGTCGCCGGCCTGCCGCCGCAGGAGCACGACCACTGACCGGCAACGTCTCGCACACGGGAAGTCCCGCCGCCCGGCGCTCGCTCGCCGCCGGGCTTCCGGACTTCCCGTGGGACCGCCTGGAGCCGGCGAAGGCCAGAGCCGCAGAGCACCCCGGGGGGCTGATCGACCTGTCGATCGGCACGCCCGTCGATCCGGTGCCCGCGGCGATCCGTGCTGCCCTGGCGGCGGCGTCGGACTCGCCCGGCTATCCGCTGACCGCCGGCACCCCGCAGCTGCGGGCCGCGATCCGCGCCTGGGTGACCCAGTGGTGTGCGCCGGCCGGCGACGGCTTCGGCGTGCTGCCGACGATCGGCTCGAAGGAGCTGGTCGCGTGGCTGCCGACGCTGCTCGGGCTCGGTCCCGGCGACACCGTGGTCATCCCATCGGTCTGCTACCCGACGTATGAGGCCGGAGTGCAGCTCACCGGCGCGACCGTGGTGCGGTCCGACTCGCTGACGGCGCTCGGCCCGGCGCGGGTCCGCCTCGTGTGGGTCAACTCGCCGTCCAACCCGACCGGTCGCGTGCTGCCAGCCGCCCACCTGCGCAAGGTCGTCGACTGGGCCCGCGAGCGCGGCGCCGTCGTGGCCAGCGACGAGTGTTACCTGCCGCTGCCGTGGGACGCCGAGCCGGTCTCGATCCTGTCGGTCTGCGACGGCCGCTTCGACAACGTCCTCGCGGTGCACTCGCTGTCGAAGCGCTCCAACCTGGCCGGGTATCGCGCGGGCTTCGTCGCCGGCGACCCCGCCCTGGTCGGCGAGCTGCTCGCCGTCCGCAAGCACGCCGGCATGATCGTCCCGGCCCCGGTCCAGGCGGCGATGGTGGCGGCCCTCGGCGACGAGGCGCACGTCCAGGAGCAACGCGACCGCTATGCCGGCCGCCGTGCGGCCCTGCGCGAGGCGTTCACCGCGGCGGGGTTCACCGTCGAGCACTCCGAGGCCGGCCTGTACCTGTGGCTGACCCGCGACGAGGACTCCTGGGACACGGTGGCCTGGCTGGCGGAGCGCGGCATCCTGACCGCGCCCGGCGCGTTCTACGGCCCGGAGGGCAGCCGGCACGTCCGGGCCGCCCTGACCGCGACCGACGAGCGCATCACCGAAGCGGCGAAGCGCCTGCGGTAAGGCCGAATCCCATGATCCGGTAGAGATGTTGTCGCCAGAGCGGCGATTTCTCTACCGGATCATGGGGAAGCCGGCGTCAGTTGGCGTGCAGCGCGGCGTTCAGCTCGATGCCGCGGCCCGCCCGCTCGCGGACCTCGAGACGGCCCGAGACCGAGTTGCGGATGAACAGCAGGTTGGACATGCCGGACAGCTCGCGCGCCTTCACCACCCGGTCGTCGGGCAGGGTGAGCTTCGAGCCGGCGGTGATGTAGCAGCCCGCCTCGACGACGCAGTCGTCGCCGAGCGAGATGCCGATGCCCGCGTTGGCGCCCAGCAGGCAGCGCTCGCCCAGCCGGATCACCTCTTTGCCGCCACCGGAGAGCGTGCCCATGATCGAGGAGCCGCCGCCGACGTCGGTGCCGTCGCCGACCACGACGCCCGCGGAGATGCGGCCCTCCACCATCGAGGTGCCCAGGGTGCCCGCGTTGAAGTTGACGAAGCCCTCGTGCATGACGGTCGTGCCGGGGGCCAGGTGGGCGCCCAGGCGCACCCGGTCCGCGTCGGCGATGCGGACGCCGGACGGCGTGACGTAGTCGACCATGCGCGGGAACTTGTCGATGCCGAAGACGTTGAGCCGGCGCCCCGCGAGACGCTCGGCCAGCCGCAGCTCGTCGACCTGGTCGGGCAGGCACGGGCCGGCGGAGGTCCACGCGACGTTGGCGAGCAGCCCGAACTGCCCGTCGAGGTTGGCCTGGTGCGGCTGGATGAGCCGGTGCGAGAGCAGGTGCAGCCGCAGGTAGGCGTCGGCGGTGGAGGCCGGTGCGTCGCCCAGGGAGCCGATCTCGACCCGGACCACCTCGACGGACAGCGACGGCAGCGGCGCCGCGCCGGCCGGGGCGAGCGCCGGCACCTCGGCCGGAAGCGCGCCGAGGCCGAGGTGACCGGTGGGGAACCAGGCGTCCAGGACCTGACCCGAGGAGGCCACGGTGGCCAGGCCAAGTCCCCAGGCGGGGGAGTCGATGTAGGCGGTCGTCACGTGACCGAACGCTACCGCATCTAGGGTATGGGCATGCTGACGCGTGACGTGCTCGAAGACCCGGTGGCCCTGACCCGAGCCCTCGTCGACATCGAGTCGGTGTCCGGCGACGAGGCGGAGATCGCCGACCAGGTCCAGCACGCACTCGGCGGCACGGGGCTGAAGGTGGAGCGCTTCGGGCACACGATCGTCGCGCGCACCGAGCTGGGCCGGCCGGAGCGCGTCGTGCTCGCCGGGCACCTCGACACGGTCCCGCTCAACGACAACTGGCCGTCACGCACCGAGGGCGGCCTCATGCACGGCTGCGGCACGTCGGACATGAAGTCGGGCACGGCGATCGCGCTGCACCTCGCGGTCACCGAGCAGGCGCCTCGCCACGACGTCACCTACGTCTTCTACGAGTGCGAGGAGGTCGACTCGGCGCGCAACGGGCTGAAGATCCTCACCGACAAGCGGCCGGAGCTGCTGACCGACGCGTCGTTCGCGCTGCTGCTGGAGCCGACGCACGGCCTCGTCGAGGCGGGCTGCCAGGGCACGCTGCGGGTCCTCGCCCGCACCACCGGCCGGCGCGCGCACTCGGCCCGTTCCTGGCTCGGCGACAACGCGATCCACAAGGCCGCGCCGATTCTGCGGAGCCTTCAGGTGTACGAGCCGCGCACGGTCGTCATCGACGGCTGCGAGTTCCGCGAGGGACTGAACGCGGTCCGGATCGGCGGCGGCGTCGCGGGCAACGTGATCCCCGACGAGTGCGTGGTCGAGGTCAACTTCCGGTTCGCGCCCGACCGCTCCGAGGAGCAGGCCGCCGCTCATGTACAGGAGGTGCTCGCCGGCTTCGAGCTGGAGATCGTCGACTCGGCGCCGGGCGCGCTGCCGGGCCTGGACGCGCCGGCGGCCCGGGAGTTCCTCGCCGCGATCGGGCAGCCGCCGCGGGCGAAGCTCGGCTGGACCGACGTGGCCAGATTCGCGACCCTCGGCGTCCCGGCGCTCAACTACGGCCCCGGTGACCCGAACCTCGCCCACAAGCAGGACGAGCACGTCGAGCTCGACAAGATCGTCGAGGGCGCCGATGTGGTGCGGCGCTGGCTGACGGCAGGCGAATAAGGCCGCGCGGGACGCCGTAACCGGCCTCAGCGCTCGTGCGTTGAGGGATCCGGGGGTTCGACCTGCGGGCCCAGGGCGGCCAGCAGGCGGCGCACCGCGAGCACCTCGCGGATCCGCCGGTTCATCTGCCGCCTGCGACGGTCGTGCTCCGCACGTGTCATGCCGGTCACCCCCTACACCTTGCCGTCCGGTATATCGGGAATGACGCGATGAAACCGGCGAACGTTGCCCTCTGCTCCCGATTTCTCACCGATGGCCGACGAACGACCTGATCACCGCGGTGCGGGCGGTCCCGTCACAAACGTCCTGCCGTCCGGGTACGGCCACGGGTTCCGCTCGCATCCCTCGAGACCGAACGTCTGCCGCGCCATCACCGGCGCCGGCGCGCCCTTGCGCGGGCAGACCGCGTGGCCGTTGCCGAGGAAGTGACCGACCTCGTGGTTGACGACCATGTCCCGGTAGTCGCCGAGCACCGGATACCAGGGGACGCCGAGCCGCCACCGTTTCAGGTTGATGATCACGTCGCGCCCGCCGCGGCAGGAGACCTCGCCGCGGGTGCGCACGCCCCGCCTCGCGCACATCGAGTCGGTCGTGGCGGGGGTCGCCAGGTGCACGGTCAGCTCGCTCGGCTGCCCGCCGGGCACCCGCTGGAAGGAGACCCGGCCACCGGCGATCCAGCTTCTCGGATCTCCCAGCGTCGCGTGTACCGCCACCGCGAACTCCTCCGGATCGACCCCTGAACCCTGTTCGGTTGCGACCGTGTACCGCACCAGCCGTCCGGCCCCACCGGTCCGCTCGCCCGCGACGGCGCTGTAGTCGAACTTCCCGGTGCCGCTCGCCGGGACCGCGGTGACCACCGGCGAGGGCGTCGGCGACGGCTCCGGCGACGGCGACGGCGAACGGGACGGCGAAGGGGACGGTGAGTCCGAAGGAGACGGCTGGGCTGCGATCGTGCCGTCCGGCACCGCCGCCGTGCCCAACCCGTACCAGACCGCGCCGACACCGGCGGTGACCGCGACCGCCAGTGCGACGACCAGTCCCCGCCGACGCCCCATGGCTGCATTGCATCACGACATCCACGTACGGTGGGGACCATGACCGAGGGTAGGACCAGTCAGCCGCGCGAGCGGCACCGCGGACCGGTGACGCTGCGCCGCGACTCGATTCCGCCGAGCACCGCCGACCAGCGGCTGCTCGACTCGCACCTGCGCGGCGAGTGGAAGACGAAGGACGCGTGGCGGGCGCTGCGGATCCTCAGCGAGTTCGTCGAGGGCTTCGACACCCTCGCCGACCTGCCACCGTCCGTGAGCGTCTTCGGGTCGGCCCGCAGCAAGCCCGGCAGCCCCGAGTATCAGCTCGGCGAGGAGCTCGGCGCGGCGCTCGCCCGGGTGAACTACGCGGTCATCACCGGCGGCGGCCCCGGCGTCATGGAGGCGGCCAACAAGGGCGCCACGGAGGCCGGCGGGCTGTCGGTGGGCCTGGGCATCGAGCTGCCGTTCGAGCAGGGCCTCAACGAGTGGGTCGACCTCGGCATCGACTTCCGCTACTTCTTCGCCCGCAAGACGATGTTCGTCAAGTACGCGCAGGCGTTCGTCGTGCTGCCCGGCGGCTTCGGCACCCTCGACGAGCTGTTCGAGGCGGTGACGCTCGTGCAGACGAAGAAGGTCACCCGCTTCCCGGTGGTGCTGATGGGCACCAGCTACTGGCAGGGGCTGGTCGACTGGCTCCGCGACACCATGCAGGCCGACGGCAAGATCGGTCCCGAGGACCTGGGCCTGCTGTACCTGACCGACGACGTCGACCAGGCCGTCCAGTACATCGTGGACGCCGGATCCGAGGAGATCGAGGCGGCCTCCGCCCGCCGGACCGCGCGGGAGACGAGCGGCTGATGGCGGCGATCGGTGTGTTCTGCGCCTCGTCGCAGCGGCTCGACCAGCGCTGGCTCGACCTCGCCCACCAGCTCGGCGTCGAGATCGGCCGGCGCGGTCACGAGCTGGTCTCCGGCGGTGGCTGCGTCGGCATGATGGGTGCCGTCGCCGACGGCACCCGCGACGGCGGCGGCCGCACCTACGGTGTCATCCCCCAGTCCCTCGTGGACCTGGAGGTCGCCGACACGAAGTCCGACGAGCTCGTCGTCACCGACGGCATGGCGTCGCGCAAGACGATGATGATCGAGAAGGCGGACGCGTTCGTGGTCCTGCCCGGCGGCCTCGGCACCCTCGACGAGCTGTTCGAGGTGTGGACGACCGCCATGCTCGACCTGCACCGCAAGCCGGTGCTGCTGTTCGACGCCGACGGCTTCTACGCCGGCCTGCTCGAGTGGCTGCGCGGCCTCGCCGCCCAGGAGTTCGTCCGCCCGTCGGCGATGACGATGCTGCTGATCTCCCGGGACGTGCCGGAGTCACTCGACCTGCTGGAGGCGAGCCTCCTCGGAGGAATTGTCGGACGGTCGTGATTGCATAGCGGCGTGACCGCGACCGCTGCCCCCCGCCGTGCCTTCCGTCTGGTGCGGCGCCCCGCCCCGGCGGCGGTCGCGATCGAGGCCGACCCGTGGCAGCGGCTCGTCGTGGAGCACACGGCCGGGCCGCTGCTCGTCGTCGGCGGCCCCGGCACCGGCAAGACGACCACGCTCGTCGAGGCCGTCGCCGCGCGGGTCGCCGAAGGGGTCGAGCCCGACAGGATCCTGGTGCTGACGTTCGGCCGGCGCGGCGCCGTGCGGCTGCGGGACACGATCGAGGCGCGGCTGGGCCGCGCGGCGGGCCTGCGGACCACCGCCGAGCCGATGGTCCGCACGTTCCACGGCTATGCGTTCGGGCTGCTGCGCCGCGCCGCCGTCGAGCGCGGCGAGCCGTCGCCGCGGCTGCTCACCGGCCCCGAGCAGGACCTCGTCATCCGCGAGCTGCTGCAGGACTCGCGGGCGCCGTGGCCCGAGGCGCTGCGCGGCGCGCTCGGCACCCGCGCGTTCGCGACCGAGCTGCGCGACCTGCTGCTGCGCGCCGTCGAGCGTGGCGTCGGCCCGCAGGGGCTGGCCCGGCTCGCGGTCGTGCACCAGCGCCCCGACTGGACCGCCGCGGCCGCGTTCTTCGAGGAGTATCTGCAGGTCCTCGCCCTGCGTGACGCGGCCGGCCGGGGCGCCGTCGCCTATGACTACGCGGAGCTGGTGCGGGCCGCGGCGGGGCTGCTGGCCGACCAGCCCGACCTCCTCGCCGCCGAGCGGCGCAGGATCGAGTGCGTCTACCTCGACGAGCTGCCCGACACCGACCCCGCCCAGATCGAGCTGCTCGACCTGATCGCCGGCTCGGGCGCGCACCTCGTCGCGTTCGCCGACCCCGACTCCTCGACGTTCGCGTTCCGCGGCGCCGACCCGGGGATCGTCGCCGACTTCCCCGACCGGTTCCGCACCGCCGGCGGGCGGCCCGCGCCGCAGGTGATCCTGCCCGGCTCGCGCCGGCTCGGCGACGGGCTGCTCGCGCCGACCCGGCGGGTCGCGTCGCGGCTGCGCGGCCCGTCCCGGCACCGGCAGCTGGAGGCGTCCCGACCCGGCGGCACGGTGGAGACCGCGACGTTCGGCTCGGAGACGACGGAGGCGGCGTTCCTGGCGCACCGGCTCCGCGAGGCGCACCTGCTGCGCGGCGTGCCGTGGTCGCGGATGGCGGTCGTGGTGCGCTCCACCGCCCGGCAGCTCGCGCCGCTGCAGCGGGCCCTGCACTCGGCGGGCGTGCCGACCGTCACCGAGGCCGAGGACCTGCCGCTGCACCTGCAGCCGGCGATCGCGCCGCTGCTGCTGCTCCTGCGCTGCGCCCTGGACGCCGACCGGCTCGACGAGGACGCCGCGATCGCGCTGCTGCACTCGCCGCTCGGCGGCGCCGACCCGCTCGCCGAGCGGCGCCTCCGGCAGGGGCTGCGCGCCCTCGCGCTCGCCGCCGGCGACCGCCGCCCGTCCGGGGTCCTGCTCCTGCGGGCGCTGCGCGACCCGGGCGAGCTCGCCGAGGTCGAGCGGCGGTGGGCGGCACCGGCCCGCACCGTCGGGCAGCTGCTGCGGGCCGTCCGCGACGCCGCGGCCCGGCCCGGCGCCACCGCCGAGGAGGTGCTGTGGACCGCCTGGCAGGGCAGCGGCCTCGCCGACCGGTGGACGGCGCTGAGCTCCCGCGGCGGCCACCGCGGCGCCGCCGCCGACCGTGACCTCGACGCCGTCGTGTCGCTCTTCGACGCCGCGGCCCGCTTCACCGACCGGCTCCCCGGCGCAGGCATCGCCGTCTTCCTCGACCACGTCGAGGGGCAGGACCTGCCCGCCGACTCGCTCGCCCCGTCCGCCGACCGCGGCGACGCCGTCCGGATCCTGACCGCGCACGCCGCGAAGGGCCTCGAGTGGGACGTCGTCGCCGTCGCCGGCGTGCAGGAGGGCGTCTGGCCCGACCTGCGGCTGCGCGGCAGCGTGCTCGGCTCGGAGCTGCTCGTCGAGGTCCTCGCCGGCCGCACCATGGAGACGATCGGCCGGCTGTCGGCGCTGCTCGACGAGGAGCGCCGCCTCTTCTACGTCGCCGTCAGCAGGGCCCGCGAGCAGGTCCTCGTCACCGCGGTCGCCTCCGGCGACGGCGAGGAGCAGCCGAGCCGCTTCCTGCTGGAGCTGGCCGGTCTCGACCCGGATGCCGACGCCGGCGGCGGCGCCGTGTTCGAGCCGCCCCGCGCGCTGACCCTGCCGACGCTCGTCGCCGAGCTGCGGGTGGCCCTGATCGACCCCGACGCCTCCGCCGGCCGCCGCGCCGCGGCCGCCGCGATCCTCGCCCGGCTCGCCGCCGAAGGGGTGCCCGGCGCCGACCCCGACAGCTGGTGGGGCCTGCCGCCGCTGTCCGACGACCGCCCCCTCGTCGACGCCGGCGAGCCGGTGACCGTCACCCCGTCGACCGTGGAGAGCGTCGACCGGTGCAGCCTGCGCTGGCTCCTGGAGCGGCACGGCGGGAAGCTGGCCCCGTCGCCCGAGCAGTCGATCGGCAACCTCGTGCACGCCGCCGCGATGCTCGCCTCCGACGCCACCGCCGACCGGGCCCAGCTCGTCGCCTATGTCGCCGACCGGTTCGACGCGATCGAGCTCTCCGCGCGCTGGCTCGCCGGCCGCGAGCGCGACCGCGCCGAGACCATGCTCGACAAGCTCATCGGCTGGCTCGCCGGCAACCCGCGCCGCCTCGTCGCGATCGAGCAGGACTTCCTCGTCGAGCTCGCCGACCCCGACGGCCCCGTCGAGATCAAGGGCCGCGTCGACCGGCTCGAGCTCGACGAGCAGGGCCGTCTCGTCGTCGTCGACCTCAAGACCGGCAAGTCCATCCCCGCCAACGCCAACCTCGCCGAGCACCCGCAGCTCGCGGCCTACCAGGCGGCGATCGAGCTGGGCGCCTTCGAGGAGTCCACCGTCTCCGGCGGCGCCTCCCTGGTCCAGCTCGGCGGCGAGACCAATGCCGCCCGCGAGCAGGTCCAGGCCCCGCTCGGCGAGTCCGGCGACCCCAACTGGGCGCAGGCGCTGGTCCGCAAGACCGCCCAGACCATGGCGGCCTCCACCTTCAACGCGGTCGTCAACAACAAGTGCCGCGTCTGCCCGGTCAAGACCTCCTGCCCCGTCTCGGGCAAAGGCCGGCACGTCACATGACCCAGACCGAGCACCAGAGCACCGGCGCCGCGCGGGTGAGCTTCCCGCCGGTCGAGCTGGCGAAGCTGCTCCGGCAGCCGGCGCCGACCGCCCAGCAGGCGGCGGTGATCGCGGCGCCGGTGGAGCCGCTGCTCGTCGTGGCGGGCGCCGGGTCGGGCAAGACGGAGACGATGGCGGCGCGGGTGGTGTGGCTCGTCGCCAACGGGCACGTGCGCCCCGAGCAGATCCTGGGGCTCACGTTCACCAGGAAGGCGGCCGGCGAGCTGTCGCACCGGATCCGGCAGCGGCTCGGGCAGCTGGTGCGGCGGCTCGGGCGCGACGACCTGATCGCGGGGGAGCCGACCGTCGCCACCTACCACTCGTATGCGGCGAGGGTGGTCCGCGAGCACGGTGTCCGGGCCGGCTTCGAGCCGAGCACGCGGCTGCTCACCGAGGCCGCGTGCTGGCAGCTCGCCGACGCCGTCGTCCGCGGGTATGACGGCGACATGACGGCGGTCGCGTCGGCGCCGTCGACCGTGGTGGACGCGGTGCTGCACCTGGCCGGGGACCTCGCCGAGCACCTGCGGGAGCCGGAGGACGTCGCCGCGTGGACCGGGCGGTTCTTCGCCGAGGTGAGCGGCAAGACCGGCAAGATGGCCAAGCCGGTCCGTGACGTGCTGTCCCGGCAGCAGGCCCGGCTGCAGCTGTTGCCGCTGATCCGGCAGTACCAGGAGAAGAAGGCGCTGCTGGAGGCGATGGACTTCGGCGACCAGCTGTCCAGGGCGGCCCGGGTCGCGCTCGCGCATCCCGAGGTCGGCGCCGTCGAGCGGGACCGTTTCCGGGTGGTGCTGCTCGACGAATACCAGGACACCAGCCACGCGCAGGTGGTGCTGCTGCGGTCGCTGTTCGGCGGCGGCCACCCGGTGACCGCCGTCGGCGACCCCTGCCAGTCGATCTACGGCTGGCGGGGCGCGTCCGCGGGCACCCTGGAGCGGTTCCCGACCGAGTTCCCGACCGTGGCCGGCGACCCCGCCGGCGAGCTGACGCTGACCACCAGCTGGCGCAACCGGCCCGAGATCCTCGACGTCGCCAACACGATCTCCGCGCCGCTGCGGGCGCACGGGGCCCGCGTCGCCGAGCTCGCCCCGGCCGACGTGCTCGCCGAGCCGGCGTCGACCGCGACCGTCCACTGCGCGCTGCTCGACACGTATGCCGGCGAGGCCGCCTGGGTCGCCGACCGGATCGTCGCGTCGTGGCGGCTCGCGGCGAAGGTCGCGCCCGACACGTTCCCGCTCGACATCCCGGTCGACGACCGGCCGACGACGGCGGTGCTGGTCCGCACCCGCGCGCAGATCCCCGCGCTGGAAAACGCGCTGCGCTCCCGCGGCCTGCCGGTCGAGGTCGTCGGGCTCGGCGGGCTGCTCGACACGCCCGAGGTCCGTGACGTCGTCAGCGTCCTGCGGGTCCTCGCCGACCCTGCCGAGGGCGCGGCGCTGCTGCGCATCCTGACCGGCCCGCGGTGGCGGATCGGGCCGCGTGACCTCGTCGCCCTGTACCGCCGGGCCCGCGCCATCGCCGCCGCCCGCCGGGCCGGGCCGGAGGACGAGGAGCCGGCCCTCGCCGACCGGCTCGACGAGGCGGTCCTGGTGGAGGCCCTCGACGATCTCGGCGACGCGGCCGCGTATTCGGAGCCCGGGTTCGCCCGCTTCGCGGCGCTCGGCGCGGAGCTGCGCCGCCTGCGCCGGCGGCTCGACCAGCCGCTGCCGGACCTCGTCGCCGACATCGAGCGGGCCACCGGCCTCGACGTCGAGGTCGCCGCCCGGCCCGGCGACGCCGGCCTGGCCCGCGGGCACCTCGACGCGTTCAGCAACATCGCGGCCCGCTTCGCCGGCGAGTCGGAGGGCGCGACCCTCGGCGCGTTCCTGGCGTTCCTCGCCGCCGCGGAGAACGAGGAGCGCGGCCTCGCGCCCGGCGAGGTCGAGGTCGTCTCCGGCGCGGTGCAGATCCTGACCGCGCACGCCGCCAAGGGCCTCGAGTGGGACGTGGTGTCGGTCGCCGGCCTCTGCGCCGACGTGTTCCCCGGCCCGAGCAACGCCGGCGACCACTGGCTGCGCGGCCTGGGCGTGCTGCCCTTCCCGCTGCGCGGCGACAGCGGGGGGCTGCCGGTCCTGGACCTGTCGGCGGCCGCCGACATCAAGGGGGTCGTGCGCCGGCTGGAGGCGTTCACCGAGGACTGGCGCCACCACGACGTGCGCGAGGAGCGGCGCCTGGCCTATGTGGCGGTCACCCGCCCCCGCCGGCTGCTGCTGGCCAGCGGCTACTGGTGGGGCGACGGCGTCAAGCGGGCCCGCGGGCCGTCAGTCTTCCTCGACGAGATCCGGGAGCGGTGTGCGTCCGGCGCCGGCATGGTCGACGCCTGGGCCGACGCTCCCGCCCCCGACGCGCAGAACCCGACGGCCGAGCAGGTGCCGAGCGCCAGTTGGCCCGCCGACCCCCTCGGCGCCCGCCGGCCTCTTCTCGAAGCGGCGGCGGCGATGGTACGGGCAGCGACCGCCGCTCTCACCGCGCCACCTTCGCCGCCACCAGCGGAGACGGCCACCGTGCCGGTCGTCGCGGAGGCAGGGGCGTCCACCGGGCCGGTCGGGACGCTCGCCGTGGAGGACGAGTTGGCTTCCGCGGCGGTCGGGACGGTCGCCGCTGAGGACGAGTTGGCTCCCGCGGGGGTCGGGACGCTCGCCGCTGAGGACGAGTTGGCTTCCGCGGCGGTCGGTACGGTCGCCGCTGAGGACGGGGTGGCTTCCGTGCAGGTGCCGGCGGCACCGTCCTTCGCGTCGGACGTGGACGACCCGCGCCCGGTCGGGACGGCCGCTGCGGACGAAGGAGACGTCTCCGCGCCGGGCGGGACGGACGTTGCGGACGGAGAGGGCGTTTCCGCGCCGGTCGGGACGGACGTTGCGGACGAAGGAGACGTTTCCGCGCTGGTCGGGACGGACGTTGCGGACGGAGGGGGCGTTTCCGCGCCAGGCCCGTCGGCTGCGCGGGGTGTCGCGTCGGATGCGGACGATTCGAGCCCGGTCGTGGCCGGTAAGGGCGTCGGGGTGGCGCCAGTCGTACATATGCCGCAAACGTCGAAAGTGGACTGGCCGGACGAGGTCCTGGCGGACGGGTCGGGGCAGCGCTGGGCGGCGGAGGCGGACCTGTTGCTGGCGGAGCGGGCCCGGATCACGCCGCAGCTCAACGCTCCGGTCGAGGTCGTGCTGCCCGGGCACCTGTCGGTGTCGCAGCTGGTGGCGCTGCGCCGCGACCCGCAGCGGCTGGCTCGGACGCTGCGCAGGCCGCTGCCGTCGCGCCCGGACCCGTACGCGCGCCGGGGGACCGCGTTCCACCACTGGCTGGAGCAGCGGTTCAAGGCGGAGCGGCTGCTCGACCTCGACGAGCTGCCCGGCGCCGCCGACGAGGGTGCCGCGCCCGACGAGGCCCTCGCCGAGCTGCAGGCCAGGTTCCTGGCGGGGGAGTGGGCCGACCGGGTGCCGCTGGACGTGGAGGTGCCGTTCGCCTCCGTCGTCGCCGGGGTGGTGGTCCGCGGGCGGATGGACGCGGTCTACGCGTATCCCGACGGCCGCTTCGACGTCGTGGACTGGAAGACGGGCGCCCAGCCCACCGGCGCCGACGCGACCGCCGCGGCGGTGCAGCTCGCCGCGTACCGGCTGGCCTGGTCGGAGCTGCGCGGCGTGCCGCTGGAGCAGGTCGGCGCCGCGTTCTTCTACGTCCGAGACGGGGTGACGGTCCGCCCGGCCGACCTGCTCGACGAGGACGGGCTGCTGGCCTTGATCGCGGCCCTGCCCGCGTCCGGTCTCTAACGAACTGCCGTCAAGCTTCCGACACCTCGCTGTCCAGGGAACCTCGGCGTCCTCGAAGCTGTCCAAGGGGCATGCGGACGGGCATGCGAGGGGAAGTGCGCACGATGCAGGCATCGCACACGCGCGAGGTGGCACTGGTGGTCGGGGTGGCGACCGCTGGGGTGCTGACCGCCGCCCTGATCGTCCTCGGCCCGGTCGCCGCCGCCGACACGCCCAGATACCCGCAGGTCACCGATGTGCGCACGCCGGTGCAGCCGCAGCCGTAGCCGCTTTTGGCAGACTGGCACCGGGCTGCGACACTTGCTGGTGAGATGACCGAGCAGCATTCACCGTGGGCTCAGCCGGACACGCAGGTCGTGCTGGCGCCCGTCGGGCCGGCGCCGACGATTCAGCGCGCGGCCGAGCCGCCGCGCGCGGCGCCGGGTTATCAGTCCGGCCGGGTCTCGGGTCTCGGCGTGCCGCCGATCGTCCCACCGCCGTCGTGGGGCACCGGCGGTGGCGGTGGCGACGACGATGACGACCCGGTCAAGCGCAACAAGCGCATCCTGAAGCTGCTCACCGGCGGCGCGGTCGCGGTCGTCGCGATCGGCCTGGTCGTCGTCCTGGTCTCGCTGATGACCGGCAACGCGACGACCCCCGGCGGCCTCTTCGACCGCCGCGCCGAGGGGCCCAGCGACACCCGCCCCGAGCTGGCCCGCCGCTGCCCGCCGCCGACCATCCCACCCGAGCTCCCACCCGGTGGTGACCCGGCGCCCGCCGGCCCGCGGACCGTCGACGAGGAGTCGGGGATCTCCTACAAGGAGTACGGCGCCCCGTGGGGGCCGTGGGACAACGTCTGGGCCGACCAGGGCGAGCTGAAGGTCACCTACCGGACCGGCCAGCACTTCGTCACCGAGCCCGACTACAACGGCGGCAGCGACTATCACGCCACGATCCTCTCCGGCCACGTCCCGGCCGCGGTCAACGACGGCATGGTCCTGGACCTCAGGTGCGTGGGCGACCAGATCGCCGCCGACGTGCGGATCAGCTTCTACCCCAAGGGCAACCAGCTGGAGCAGATCTCCGCGAAGGACCTCACCCTCGGCGGGCGGCCCGGCCGGCTGATCAAGTTCCGCCTGCACTTCTCCCAGCCGGGCCTGCGCGCGAAGAGTGAGCTGGTCTCGATCGCCCTCGTCGACCTGGGCAAACCCGAGGCCGCCATCCTGTATGTCTCGATCCCCGACACCCACCGCCAGTTCGACTACATCGCCGACGAAGCACCCGAATCGGTACGCCCCACATAGCGACGGACGGCCGACTGGCGCGGGTTGCGTCGATCCGTCACGCTGGCGCGGTGAAAAAGGCCGCAGTGGTTGCAGGGGTCGTGCTCGCGCTCGTTCCGGTGAGCCCGGCGCACGCGGACGGCATCCGTGACGATCAGTGGCACCTGCAATGGCTGCGGGTGAGCGAAGCCAACGAGAAGACCCGCGGCGAGGGCGTCACGGTCGCGATCGTGGACAACGGCGTCGACCGCAACCACATCGACCTGACCGCCAGCGTGCTGCCGGCGATCTACACCAACGGCTCGCCCACCCCGCCCGGTGACCCCGACGGGCACGGCACGGCGCTCGCCGGGCTGATCGCGGGGCAGGGGCACGGCGCCAACCGGCAGAACGGGGTGCTCGGCATCGCGCCCGGCGCCGACATCCTGCCGGTGGTCCTCGGCAGCCCGGCCACCCCCGACCCGACCGGCGCCCGCACCGTCACCCCGGACCAGCTGGCCGAGGGGATC
Source organism: Dactylosporangium sp. NPDC050588 (assembly GCF_040654975.1). NCBI lineage: Bacteria > Bacillati > Actinomycetota > Actinomycetes > Micromonosporales > Micromonosporaceae > Dactylosporangium > Dactylosporangium sp. NPDC050588. The sequence goes on from NZ_JBFAJA010000036.1 coordinate 88,540, forward strand.
GAGTTGGCCACCGTCCGCGGCGCGAAGGTCATCGTCGTCGGCTACTCCGTCGGTGGGAGCGAGCGCCTGCAGCAGGCGGTCCGCGAGGCGCAGGCCGCCGACGCGATCGTCGTCGCCGCCGACGGCAACCGGGCCGGCGAGGCGTTCGAGCCCTACCCGGCGGCGTACGACGGGGTCCTCGCCGCGGTGCCGCTGTCGCGCGCCGGCGACGTGCTCGTCGCGTCGGACAGCGGCCGGAAGCTCGGGTTCGGCGTGCCCGGCGAGGAGATCATGACCACGAACACCGGCGGCGGCTACCGCGTCGACGCCGGGAACATGGCGGCCGGCGAGCTGGCCGCGGTGGTGGCGCTGGTCCGGGCGGCGTACCCGAAGCTGCCCGCCGACGAGATCGTGCACCGCCTGACGGTCACCGCCGTCGACGCCGGCGACAAGGGCGTCGACCCGCAGTTCGGCGTCGGCCGGGTCGACCTGGTGCCCGCGCTGACCAGGACGATCCCGCTCGCGAAGCCGCCGGCGCCGTCGGTCGCGCCGTCCCCGTCGGCCACCGCGTCGGCGCCCGCCGCCGGGCAGCCGGTCGCGGAGCCGCTCCCCGCCCGGTCCCGGGGGCCGCTGGGGTGGCTGCTCAGCCTGCCGCTGGTCGCCTTCATCGGGGTGCTGCTCTGGTACGCGCTGCGGGCCGAGCTCCGCCTCCGGCGCGCCGCCGCCACGGGTGAGCCGGCACCCGCCCGCGACGACGAGGCGATGGTGTGAACGCGACGGAACGGGACGAGTCGGCGGTCGGCGACGGCGGATCGCGCGGGAGGGGATAGATTCGACGGGTGCCTCGTCGTAGTCCCGCTGTGCGGATTCCCGCGTCCAAGTATCCGGTCGAGCGCCTCACCCTCCCCAACGGCCTGCGGGTGGTGCTCACGCCCGACCGGGCCGCGCCCGTCGTCGGCGTAGCGGTCGTCTACGACGTCGGCATCCGGTCGGAGCCGCAGGGCCGCACCGGCTTCGCGCACCTGTTCGAGCACCTGATGTTCCAAGGCTCCGAGAGCCTGGAGAAGCTGGCCCACTTCCGCTACGTGCAGGGCTCGGGCGGCACCTTCAACGGGTCGACCCACTTCGACTACACCGACTACTTCGAGACGCTGCCGTCCAACGCGTTGGAGCGGGCGCTGTTCCTCGAGGCGGACCGGATGCGCTCGCCCCGCCTGACCGAGGAGAACCTGCGCAACCAGGTCGACGTGGTCAAGGAGGAGATCCGGGTCAACGTGCTCAACCGGCCGTATGGCGGGTTCCCGTGGCTGCGGCTGCCCCCGGTCATGTTCGACACGTTCGCCAACGCGCACGACGGCTACGGGTCGTTCGACGACCTGGAGTCCGCGACCGTCGCGGACGCCGCCGACTTCTTCGACCGCTACTACGCGTGCGGCAATGCGGTGCTCGCGGTGTCCGGTGACTTCGACGTGGCGACCGCGACCGCGCTGATCGAGCGGCACTTCGGTGACGTGCCGGCGCGCCCGGCCCCGGCCCGCCCCGACTTCGCCGAGCCCGACCTGACGAGCGAGCGCCGCGACTCGTACGAGGACCGGCTGGCCCCGCTGCCGGCGGTCGCCGCGGCGTGGCGGGTGCCGGACCCGATCAACGATCTCGAGGGGTACCTGCCGTACGTGGTCCTCGCCGAGGTGCTCACCGACGGTGACGCGTCCCGGCTGGTGGAGCGCCTCGTGCTGCGCGACCGGACGGTGACCAGTGTCGGCGGGTATGTCGGCTTCATGGGCGAGCCGTTCGCGGTGCGCGACCCCACCGCGCTCGTCCTGCAGGCGCACCTGCCCCCGGGCGGCGACGTCGACAAGGTGCTGCGCACGGTCGAGGAGGAGTGCCAGCGCATCGCGACCGACGGCCTCGCGCCCGACGAGCTCAGCCGCACTCAGGCCCGCATGGCCACGCACCTGTTGCGCGACACCGACGCGGTGCTCGGCCGGGCGCTGCAGATGGCGGTGCTGGAGCAGCAGCGCGGCGAGCCCGAGCTGCTCAACCAGCTCCACACGCTGATCGGTGGCGTCACCGAGGAGCAGATCATCGCCGCGGCGGCCGAGCTGGTCCCGTCGCGCCGCGCCGCGGTCGAGGTCATTGCCGGAGGAGCCAAGTGACTGCCGAAACCCTGCTCCGCACCGTGCCGGTGCTCGGGCCCAACCGCCCGCTGAAGCTGCCGAAGACCGTCGAGCGGACCCTCGACAACGGACTGACCGTGATCGCGCTGCGCCGCCCGTCGGTGCCGCTGGTCGAGGTGCGGCTGCGGGTGCCGTTCGCGAAGGCGCACCTGGCCCGCGCCGCGCTGCTGACGCAGACGGTGCTGTCGGGCACGACCGCGATGTCGACCGTCGACATCGCCGCGGAGCTGCAGAAGGTCGGCGGCGGGCTGTCCGCCGGCGCCGACCCCGACCGGCTGCTGATCTCCGGCAACGCCCTCGTCAGCGGGCTGGACCGGCTGCTCGACCTGCTCGCCGAGGTGCTCACCGACGCCAACTACCCGGCGGAGGAGGTCAGCACCGAGCGGGCCCGCCTGGTCGACCGGATTCGGGTCGCGCAGAGCCAGCCGAGCCACCTCGCGCGGGCCGCGCTGCTGAAGCGGATGTATGGCAAGCACCCCTATGCGGTGCAGACCCCGGCGCCGGAGCACGTCGAGGCGGTCACCCCTGGCACGCTGCGCACGCTGCACGCCGAGCGGCTGCACCCGGCCGGCGCGACCCTCGTCATCGTCGGCGACATCGCGCCCGACAAGGCGATCGCCGCCGCCGAGCGGATGCTGGCGAAGTGGGACGGCGCGGGCGCGACCGTGGAGCTGCCGCCGACCCCGGAGCTGAAGCCGGGGCCGCTGACGCTCGTCGACCGGCCCGGGTCCGTGCAGTCGTCGCTGCGCCTGGCGCTGCCCGCGGTGTCCCGCCGGCACCCCGACCACGCGGCGCTCCAGCTGGCGAACCTCGTCTTCGGCGGCTACTTCTCCTCCCGCTGGGTGGAGAACATCCGCGAGGACAAGGGGTACACGTACGGCCCGCACTCCCTCGTCGAGCACGCCGTCGCCGGGTCGGCGCTGGTCGTCGCCGCCGAGGTCGCGACCGAGGTGACCGGCCCTGCGCTGCTGGAGACGCTGTACGAGCTGGGCCGGCTGGCCAGCATCCCGCCGAAGGAGGACGAGCTGGAGCAGGCCCGCCAGTACGCGCTCGGCACCCTCCAGCTGGGCATGTCGACGCAGGCGGGGCTGGCCGGACTGGTCTCCACGTATGCCGGCTTCGGGCTGCGGCTGGACTACCTGGCCGAGCACGCCGCCCGGCTCGCCCGCGTCAGCCGCGAGGACGTGGCGGCCGCGGCCGCGCAGTACCTGGCGCCGTCGCGGATCGCGGCGGTCGTCCTCGGCGACGCGGAGAAGATCGAGCAGCCCCTGGCCGCGCTGACGGCGGTCACCCGAGCCGCATCATGAGCTCACTGCCACGTGCCGCCGGCCCGGGCATGACGGAGGCGGGGGCATGACGGAGCTGGCGACGCCGGCGTCCGAGCTCGGTGCCGGCGGTGGCGTGCCCGAGCCCGTCGCCGCCCGGCCCGGGCCGCCGCTCGCGAGGGGCGTGCTCGACCGGGCGGCGCATCGCCGTTCCGACCCGGAATGGCTGAAAGAGGCCTGGTCGCGGGCCCGTGTGGTGGTCGTCGACGACGGGCACATGCTGGTCCGCGGCGACGACCCGCCCGAGCTCGTGTTCGTGGATCCGGCCGACGCGCCGCCGGGCGAGCGGTTCTTCCTGGGCGAGGACACCGACGGCACCGTGTACTTCGCGGTCGCCGCCGACGTGACGACGCTTCCCGGCACCCGGCGGGTGTCGCTGCGCCAGGTGGGCCACGCGCTGCCGGACCTGCCGGCCGGGCTGTTCATCACCGCCGTCGGGCTGGCCAACTGGCACTCACGGCACCCGTACAGCCCTCTCAGCGGCAAGCTGACGGTCCCGGCGCAGGGTGGATGGGTCCGCACCACCGAGGACGGCGCGGAGACGCTGTGGCCGCGCACCGACCCCGCGGTCATCATGCTGGTCCACGACGGGGTCGACGGCCCTGACGGGCGGTGCCTGCTGGGCTGCAACGCGCAGTGGGCGCAGGCCGGCGGGGTCCGGCGCTACTCGACGCTCGCCGGGTTCGTCGAGCCGGGGGAGTCCGCCGAGATGGCGGTCGCCCGCGAGGTGCTCGAGGAGGTCGGCGTCGTCGTCGGCGGCGTCACCTACGTGGCGAGCCAGCCGTGGCCGTTCCCGGGGTCGCTGATGCTGGGCTTCCACGCCACCGCGCCCGTCGGGGCACCCGTCGTCGTCGACGAGGAGGAGATCCTCGAGGGGCGATGGTTCACCCGTTCCGAGATCGGCGCGGTACTGGACGGCAGCTCGCGAGCCTTCGGCCTGCCGTTCCCCGCGTCGATCGCGCACTACCTGATCACGGAGTGGCTCGGCCTTTCCTGAGCGGTCACGGAGTGGCTCGGCTTCTTCTGAGCGCGTCGCGGTGCCACTGCGCGCACCAGCGGTCGAGGACCCCGGCGGCGTGCGCCGGGGTCACCTCGCGGATGTCATAGTCGATCTTGTGTGAGCCGAACGCCTGCGTCGGGTGCCAGGCCAGGTCGCGCCACAGCGCCTCCTCCGCCACCTGCCCGGCGGGGTCGACGACCCGGCGCAGCAGCGACAGCGGCGCCTCGGGCGTCGTCTCGCCGTCGAGCCGGACGAAGTACGTGATCAGCGGTCGCGGGGCCACCGGCGGGCCGGCCCGCCACGCCCGCAGCGCGTCGTCGGTCAACCGCGGGCCCGGCTCCGGCTCGGGCGCGCGGTAGTCCTGCCGCACCATGTGCCGCAGGAGGTCCGGCTCGGGGGCGAGCCCGTCGTCGAGGACCTCGGCGACGAACCGCTCCGGCCAGACCCACACGCCGTCGGTGTGCAGCACACCCTGCCCACGGCCGATCGTGGCGCCGCCGGACAGGTAACCGGCGATGCGCCGCCGGAGCCCCGGGTCGGCCACCCTCGGCCGCTCGGGCGCCATGACGGCACCCAGTGCGTAGTCGCGAGCAACCCGCATGCCGGCCACCGTAGTGAGCCGGCTGCGCGCCGTGAAGGCCTTGGTGCGGTTTGTCCGTCAGCCGCTGATCGCGTTGGCCAGCTGTGCCTTCACCTGGACGATGGTCGGGTTGGTCAACGCCGTGCCGTCGTCGAACTTCAGCGTCGGCACGGTCTGGTTGCCGCCGTTGACGCTCTCGACGAACTTCGCCGCCGCCGGGTCCCGCTCGATGTCGACGACCTGGTACTGGATGCCCTCGCGATCCATCTGCGACTTCAAGCGGTGGCAGTAGCCACACCACGTGGTCGAGTACATGGTCAGCATCCGGTGGTCTCCTCCGTCGAGTCTCGGTAGGTACTTCGGCGGAAACGTCATACCCGGCTGGAATGATGCCTACCTGTGGCGGACTCCTCAAACCCACTCGCAGGTCTTGACCCGGAGCAGGCTGCCGTGGTCACTGCCCCGGCCGGCCCGCTGTGCGTCCTCGCGGGCGCCGGCACGGGCAAGACCAGGGCGATCACCCACCGCATCGCCCACCGGGTCCGCTCCGGGCACGTCCGTGCCCAGCACGTCCTCGCCGTCACGTTCACCGCCCGGGCCGCCGCCGAGATGCGCGCCCGCCTCGGCCAGCTCGGCGCCGGCGGCGTCCAGGCCCGCACGTTTCACGCCGCCGCGCTGCGCCAGGTCCGCTATTTCGCCCCGCGGCTCTTCTCCGGCCGCGAGATGCCCGAGCTGCTGGACAGCAAGGCCCGCCTGGTCGGCCTCGCCGCCACCCGCGCCGGCGTCAAGATCGACGGCACCGGCGCCCGCGACCTCGCCAGCGAGATCGAGTGGGCCAAGTCGTCGCTGATTGAGCCCGCCGACTATGCCGTCGCCGCGGGCAAGGCGCTGCGCGAGCCGCCGTTCGACGCGGCCAAGGTCGGCGAGGTCTATGCCGCCTATGAGCGGGTCAAGCGCGCCCACGGCGTGATCGACTTCGAGGACATGATCCGGGCCGCGATCTGGGCCATGGAGGAGCACGAGGACGTCGCGGAGCAGATCCGCTCGCAATACCGGCACTTCGTCGTCGACGAATACCAGGACGTCAACCCGATGCAGCAGCGGCTGCTGGAGTCGTGGCTCGGCGACCGTGAGGACCTCACCGTCGTCGGCGACGCCAGCCAGACGATCTACTCGTTCACCGGCGCCAGCGCGTCCTATCTCGTCGACTTCAAGCGCCGCCACCCCGACGCCACCGTCATCCGGCTCGTCCGTGACTACCGGTCCACCCCGCAGGTCGTCGCCCTGGCCAACTCGGTCATCGGCCAGGCCCGCGGCGAGCTCGCCCGGCTGCGCCTGGAGCTGATCGGGCAGCGCCCGCCGGGCGCCGAGCCGGTCCTGCGCTCGTTCACCGACGAGCCGCAGGAGGCCGCCGCCGTCGCCGCCCGCTGCGGCGAGATCATCGCCTCCGGCACGCCGGCCGAGGAGGTCGCCGTGCTGTTCCGGGTCAACGCGCAGTCCGAGGTCTACCAGGAGGCCCTCGCCGAGGCCGGGGTGCCCTATGTGGTGCACGGCGCCGAGCGGTTCTTCGAGCGTGCCGAGGTCCGCCAGGCGATGATCGCGCTGCGCGCCGCGACCCGGTCGCTCGACCCCGACGCGCCCCTGACCGAGTCGGTCACCAAAGCTCTGGAGGGCGTCGGCTGGCGCGCCGGCCAGATCCCCGCCGGCGGGGCCTCCCGCGAGCGGTGGGAGGCGGTGTCGGCGCTTGTCACGCTCGCCGAGAGCATGCCGGCGCTCGGCCTCGAGGCGTTCAACGAGGAGCTCGCCCGCCGCGCCGCCCTGCAGCACGTGCCGACGGTCGCCGGGGTCACGCTGTCGTCGCTGCACTCGGCGAAGGGCCTGGAGTGGGATGCCGTGTTCCTCGTCGGCCTCGCCGAGGGCACGATGCCCGTCATCCACGCCCGCACCCCCGACGCGGTCGAGGAGGAGCGCCGGCTGCTCTATGTCGGCGTCACCCGCGCACGCCACACCCTCTGGCTGTCCTACGCCGGCGCCCGCACGCCCGGCGGCCGTCCCCGGCGTGCCACCCGCTTCCTGCCGGCGCTGGAGCCGGGGCGCGCGTCCGGTGCCGGCTCCGGCTCCGGTTCGTTCGCGAGGAGCGCGCCGGGGATCGGCAAGAGCGAGGTGGCCGCCCGGGTGAAGCGCGCCGTCGCCGTCTCGTGCCGGGTCTGCGGCGCCGGGCTGCTCAGCGGGCCGGAGCGCAAGCTCGGCCGCTGCGCCGGCTGCCCGTCCGACCGCGACGAGGAGCTGCTGGCCAGGCTGCTCGACTGGCGGGCCCGGCTCGCCGCCGTGCAGAAGGTCCCGGCCTTCGTTGTATTCACAGATGTCACTCTCGCCGCGATCGCTGAGCGCCGCCCGGGCCGTCGCGAGGAGCTCGCCGTCATCGCCGGCATCGGCCCCCGGAAGCTCGGTCTGTACGGCGACGACGTGCTCGCGCTGGTGTCCGGCCGCACCGTCGAGGACCTCGTGGGGAGCGACTGATGTCGATGGGCGGAAAACTGACAAGAAGTTTTCCCGGAAATTCGATTGCCCTACCCTGAAGAGGCGACATAGCCTGCGAACACGAACGCCGGAGCCCCGGCGGCCGAGCCCTGACGAGTGTGGAGAGAAGGTGCGACCCGTGAAGCTCTATATCTCAGCCGAGCTGCAGCCGGTGTTGCATGCCCTCTGCGCCCCGTCCCTGGCGTCGGCCTCCGCCCTGTGGCAGGAGTCTGCCGTCAGAGGCTCCTCCGCTTCGGCCTTCCCGGCCCCGACCGTTGCCTCCGCTCCGGCCGCTGCCCCGATCGCGTCCTTCGCGGTCACGGGTGGCGCCGCGGCCCTGGGCGGCGTCTCGGTTCCGGGCGGCGTCGAAGTCCAGGGCAGCAGGGTCTCCGCGACCGATCTGGGCGGCGTTTCGGTCCAGGGCGTTTCGGTTCTGGGCGTTTCGGTTCTGGGCCGCGAGGCCGGCCGAGGCACCACCGGCACCACCAGCACCATCGAGCGCGACCGCACCGTTGAGCAGATGCCCGCCGTTGGCGTCCAGCTGCTCGACCGGCGGGGAGTCCAGGTTCAGGGGACCAGTGGGCTCACCGCGAACGACAAGCACGACCTGACGGCTCCGAAGCCCAACGGCGGAGTCCGCGGCACACCACCTCGAGGCAGGCCGGTCTAACAGACCGACTTACCGGCTCACCTCGAGGCCGCGGAACCCGACACCGGGATCCGCGGCCTCAGTCTTTTGCACCGACGATCACCACCAAACGATCGAGAAACAGAAAGGGGTGACCGGGATGAGCCTGGCCTTGGCATCGCGCGATGTGCGCGTCGAGAGCGCCGACGAGCGTCTCCTTGTCGCTGCTCGGGGCGTGAAGTCCGACCTGCCGTGCCGCACCTTCGACCCGGACCTGTGGTTCGCCGACTCGCCGGCGGAGCTCGAGCTGGCCAAGTCGCTCTGCGTGGAGTGCCCTCTGCGCGTCGAGTGCCTGGCCGGTGCCATCGAGCGCGCCGAGCCCTGGGGTGTCTGGGGTGGCGAGATCTTCGAGCGCGGTGCGGTCGTCCCGCGGAAGCGTCCGCGTGGCCGTCCGCGCAAGGAGGACGTCGCTCGCGACGCCGTCCTGCGGGTCGAGGTCGCAGCTCGCACCGCGGCCGTGGCCGCGAGCGTGGCGGCCTGACATGAGTGCACATCCGTTGCCAGCCAGCCGAGGCCTGCGCGCCGCGCAGCCGACCCGGCTTCAAACCACCGACATCCGCACCATCTCCCTGAGGAGCTTGACCGTGTCTTTGCAACTACTCCACGAAGCGCTCTCCCGAGCTCGAATGCGTCAGCCTCAGGCTGTCCGTCACTCTGAGGCTTCTTCGTCCGCCCGTCAGATCGCGATGCGCGCCCGCCGTGAGCAGGAGCGTCAGCTGAGCCGACACTGATCCGACCGCAACACACAGAGCGGGCCTCCCGGTGCCACCGTGGGGCCCGCTCTGCCTTGCTTCGACCGACCGCCGGCGCCGCCACTCACCGTCGTGGTGGCGGGCGTCGTGATCGATGTCGTCTGGTGGCTGCCCGGGCGGCCAAGGGTGTCCTTCGATCATGGTGGCTGGGCGCTTTGCCGAGGGGTTCGGGCAATGCGGGTTGGCTGTCCCGGCCGCCGTCCTCATGTGGTCCAGCGCCGTCGAGGGCGTCACTCGGTGCTTCCACGCCGTCGTCGGCGTTCACAACCCATCCACATCCCACCGACCGCCGGCGCCGCGCTCGCCGCCGTGGCTCACAACCTGCGCTGCGATCGCCGAACTCGCGCGGGCGGTCTTGGTCACCCGCGGGGCGATCGTGGTCGTGGGCGTCGTGATTGATGTCGTCTGGTGGCTGTCCGGGCGGCCAGGGTCGTCCTTCGATCATGGTGGTGGTTGGGTTTCGGTTGAGGATCCGCCTGCGGGTCGGCTGACGTCGCGTTGCTGTCCGCGTGCCGTCGTTGGTTTCGCGACCCAGTGCACGTCACATCGACCTTCGACCCAGCCCGCGTCGACGCCGGCTTCGCAATCAGCGCAACGCGGCGGACCCCGTACATCCGCGGCCGCTGATGCGCGATCAGCTCGGCCACTTCTGTCTGTGGATCAACCGCCCCGGGGCTACTCCGACTTGCGGCGGCGGGTGGTCTTCTTCGGTTCGGCGAAGCCGGGCAGCCAGCGTTCGATGATCTCGCGGTACGGGGCCTCGGCCTCCAGCTGGCACAGCACGCCGATCGAGCCGAGCGTCACCCGGTGCGTGAGCATGTACGAGGGTGGGAGGTTGAGCTGGCGGCTCATCGCGTACGCGGGGCTCTTCGGGTTGGCGAGCCGGCCCGCCTCGGCGCGCAGCCACGCGCGGCTGAAGCGGAACCTCGGCTCCGCGACCGGGTCCAGCATCGGCCTGATGTAGCTCAGCACCGCCGCCGCGTCGATCTTCGCGTCGCGCTTCACGAAGCCCTCGTCCTGCAGGCCGGACAGGACCGCCTCGGCGTCGCCGGCGAGGGCGAGGCGGGTCAGGCGGCCGATCACCTCGGGGTGGCCGCCGGGCAGGCGGGCCACCGCGCCGAAGTCGAGGACCCCGAGGCGGCCGTCGGGCAGCATGCGGAAGTTGCCGGGGTGCGGGTCGGCGTGCAGCAGCTCAGCCCTGGCGGGGGCGGAGAAGTGCAGCAGCGCCATCCGGGTGCCCGCCGCGTCGCGCTCCTCGACGGTGCCGGACGCGATGATCGTCGACAGCGGCACGCCCTCGATCCACTCGGTGACGAGGACCCGGGGGGACGACGCGAGGACCTGCGGCACGCAGATGTCGGGGTCGCCGTCGAACGCCGCCGCGAACGCTCGCTGTGACGCCGCCTCCAGCTCGTAGTCCAGCTCCTCGGTGACCCGGTCGCGGATCTCCTGCACGAGCGGCTTCACGTCGAGCCCCGGCTGGATCGCCTTGAACAGCCCGGCGAACCTGGCCAACTGGTTCAGGTCCGCCCGCAGCGCCTCGCCGGCGCCCGGGTACTGCACCTTCACGGCCACGTCGCGCCCGTCGGCCCACACGGCCTTGTGGACCTGCCCGATGCTGGCCGCGGCGGCCGGCTTGTCGTCGAAGTCCTTGAACAGCTCCCGCCAGTCCTCGCCCAGCGACTCGCGCAGCACGGCGTGGACGCTGGCGGCCGGCAGCGGCGGAGCGGCCTCCTGCAGCTTCGTCAGCGCCGCCCGGTACGGCCCGGCGAGGTCCTCCGGCAGCGCCGCCTCGAACACGGACAGCGCCTGCCCCATCTTCATCGCACCGCCCTTGAGCTGCCCGAGGACGCTGAACAGGTGCTCGGCGGTGCGTCGCTGGACGTCGGCGGACACCACGTCGGCGGCCATACCGGTCACTCGCTTGCCCAGGCCGAGCGCGGCCCGCCCGGCCAGCCCGAGAGGAAGCGACGCCAGTCGTGCGGTGCGGGCGACTGCGCCCCTAGGGATCTCGGTCACACGTCATTCTTACCCGTTCTGCGCTGCACGACGACGGCGACGGCAGTCACAGCGCGGATGGGCCACCCATTCCCGGCGTCTCAGCTCGCCGGCGCGGGGGATCTCGACGATCGCCGCCTCGGTCCGCGACGCCTCCCCGTCGAGGAACGCGAGCACCTCGTCGGCGGCGAACGCCACCCCCGCGAGCGCCGTCGCCGACGTGCACGGCTCCCCGTCGCCGGGCGGCGCCGTGGCGAGCTGTGCGGCGAGGACCGGCCAGATCGGGTCGCGATCCCGCCGGTGCAGGTCCAGGCAGGCACGGCAGGGGGAGGCGGCAGGTCGTACCAGCGGACCGACGAGCACGGTGCCGAGCCGGACGGTCAGCTCCAGCCGCGCGAGGCTCGCCAGCCGTAGCCCCCGGCCGGCGAGCGCGGGAGGATGGCGGTCACCGACCCGCACCACGAGGTCGACGTGGTCCGTCCGGGCCGCGGACAGGTCCACCCCTGGCGCGTACCTGGCGACGGCGCCGCCGGTCGCGACCGCCCGTGAAACTCCCACCTCGTCGGCGAGCAGGCCGCCGACCAGGACGTCGCCGATCCCGGTGACGCCGTCGACGACCGGGTCGACGTGCCCGACCCCGCTGGCCGCGAGCAGCGCCGCGAGCGGTGCCAGCAGCGGGCCGTCACCTGCGATGACGACGCGGGAGGCGTACCGGCGGCGAAGCACCTCGGCGGGCGCGGTCCGTTCGGGTTTCCGTCGCGTGCCATCTTTGTGCCCCGGTGTCCCGGTCGCGGCGCTGGGTGTCGCGTGGGGTGGCGGGGCCTGCTGGCGCAGACGGAGGGCGATCGCGGCGGCCTCGACGCTCAGCCGGCGGTGCACCGGCGCGGGCAGGCCGGCCGGGACGAGTGCGTGCGCGGCGACGACCAGCCCCTCGTCGCGCAGCGTCTGTACCAGGCTGAGCACCTCCGCCGAGGTCAGGCCGAGCGCCTCCCCGGCCGCGACGACCGCGGCCTCGGTGTGCGCGCCGTCGAGCAGGTCCAGCACCCGGGCCAGCTCCGGCCGGCACAGGCGCAGCACGACGGCGCCGGCGGGGTCGGTGCCGAGTTGGACGGTCTGCCTGTCACGCCACAGGCGGCGGAGGTTCGGCAGGAGTGTCGGTCGCATGACCGGGAGACTGCCACCGGCGCAGGCTCCGGCCGGGGTGGTTGTCCACAGGGATATCCACCGCCGGCCGGACTTGTCCACAGCCAGCCGCCGAGTTGTCCACAGGGAAAGGCGCAAACGCTGTAAAGCGCGCGGGCCAACCTTGCTGCTCTAGCGCGACGATCTCGGGGCTCACGCGCCGGGCGGGGGCGGCGAGGAGCCGATGTGTACGGCCCGCCGACGGCGGCCGTGTGTGTTTGCGTCTCAGGCCTTACCGAGGATCCGGTTGACCGTGGTGCCGCAGACCGGGCAGGCACCCTTGGCCATCTTCATGCCCGTCTTCGAGATCGCGATCTCGCCCTCGAAGTCCCGCTTCTCCTTGCACTTGACGCAGTAGCCGTTGTACGTCTCGGCCACGATGCCCTCCTCATCTCGGTCCGGTGCACGCACCGGTGTTGACCAGCTAGGTCGACGTGGTGAGTGTGCCTTGTCGGACACTCGGGGAAAGTGCGGTAAGACGGGACACGCCGAGCGTAATCGGAAGATCTTCCTCTAACCGCACGCTACACACTATGCACAGGCTGGGGATAACTGTGTGGGCAACGGTGTGGGTTGCTGTGGATGAATTGCCGCCGAGCGGCCTCACCAGGCCGACGACCGGTGGAATCTTTCCGGCGAGCCGCCACGAATGGGTGACATACGGGCGCCCTCCACAAGATTGGCCCTTGCGGAGGGATGGCCGTTTCCGGCTAGCGTTCCTCCGTGAGCGGTACCCTGAGGGGGCCGGCATGACACGTAAGCCGGTCATCGAGGTGCGGCGCAGCAAGCGCCGCCGACGTACGGTGTCTGCCTACCGTGATGGTGAGCGGGTCGTCGTGCTGATCCCCGCGCAGTTCTCCCGGGCGGAGGAGCGCGAGTGGGTCGATCGAATGCTGGAGCGACTGGCCGTCCGCGAGCAGCGGGCCAGGCGCACCGACACTGAGCTGACGGCGCGCGCGCAGCGACTCGCCACCCGCTACCTGCCCGACCACCCCAACGCCGCCCGCCCGACCAGCGTGCGCTGGGTGCAGAACCAGAACGGGCGCTGGGGCTCGTGCACGCCGGCAGACGGTACCATCCGGATCTCGCACCGAGTTCAGGAGATGCCCGACTGGGTGATCGACTACGTGCTGCTGCACGAGCTGTCACACCTGGTCATCGCCAACCACAGCGCCGCCTTCTGGGCGCTGGTCGGCCGCTACCCGAAGTCCGAACGGGCACGGGGGTATCTTGAGGGGGTGTCGGCGGCAGCGGGTCTCGGGATCACTGAATGACCGGCCCGCTCTCCTCTCCGGCGGTCCCGGGCGTCTCGGCCGCCGTCATCGTCCTCCTCGTGCCCACCCCGTGGTCGCCACCGGGCGTGGACCCGTCCTCGTGGCGCGCCGCCCTGGCCGAGGACGTCGTCGACCTGATCGCCCCGCTGCCACTCGTCCAGCCGGCGATCGCCGCGCTGCCCGCCGACCTGTCTCTGGCCTCGAAGATCGCGTGGCCGAGCATGCCGCAGTACGAGCTGCCGACCCTGTCGATCCGCGCCGCCCTCTCCGCCGCCGAAGCCGACGGCCACGAACGCGCCGTCGTGCTCATGGCCGACGCCCCCGACCTGCCGGCCATGCTGATCGGCAAGATGATCCGCCCCCTGTCGACCCGGACGGTCGCGGTCGCCCCCGCCGCGGGCGGCGGCCTGCTCGGCCTGGCGTGCCGCCTGCCGGTCCCCTCCTGGCTGCCTGACCTGGACCCCGAGACCGCGGACGTGGCGACCGCCCGCCGCCCCGCCCCCGAGCCGACGATGGTGGCCGCCGCCCCCGGCTGGCACCGCCTCCGCACCCCCGACGACCTCCGCCACCTCGACCTGGGCCTGGACGGCTGGGACGCCACCCGTTCCCTGCTCTCCTGACCCCCCACGCCAGCCCTTGGCGGCAGGTGCGTGAGGTTCGGACTGCGGAGAGTGAGACCGCCCAGATCAATTAGGTGACCTGAGGTACGGTGTGATTGACCGGTCAGCGCCGTTCGAACCTGGTCGCGTAACTCTCTTCGACGAGCGCCGCGGGCCGCACTCAACGCTTGGCCGCTCCCTGGGGGACGTCGCTGTCCTCCGGCCCGTCACTGCGGTCGCCCGCCCGAAGGGTCGCCTGCGCGTTGGGTTCGCCCTCCCGCGTTGGGCGCGTTGGGTTCGCCCGTCCGCGCGTTGGGCTCGCCCTCCCGCGTCGGGCGCGTTGGGTTCGCCCGTCCGCGCGTTGGGTTCGCCCGCCCGCGTTGGGCCGCCCGTCGCTGCGGTCGCGTCGCTGCGGTCGCCACCGTTCGAGTTGTGCTCCGGTTGCTCGGGTCGTGCTGGTCGCCCCTTCCCGCCGGCCGGCCGCAGGGTCCGATGTCGGTTGCGGGTCTGCCCGCCGCGAGGGACCGGGCGGCTTGGTGCGGAAGCTGTTCGGCGCAGCGAGGATCGTCGGCGGCGATGATCCGCGGCCGCGCGCCGGATCGGCGGTAGCGAGGACCGCTGCTTGGCCAACTCGTCGCCCCTCTCTGCCAGCTCGTCGCCCTCGCCGCCGGCCGGCGGCAAGAGGTGGTCCCCTCGGCGCTCCGCCCGCCGGCAGCAGCAAGGGGTGGTCGCCTCGGCGCCCCGCCCGCCGGCAGCAAGAGGTCACCTCAACGCCCTTGCAGCTCCGGCCGGCAGTAGCTGGCAACACGAGGTCAGCTGGCCGTGCTTGCCGCTCTCGCCGCGCTGCCGGCAACAGGGGATCTGCTGGTCGTCGGGGCCGCCGCGGTGGCATCGCGGTCACGACACCGGCCTGGCGGGTGCCCGGTGGCTACAATGCAGCGGCCCCGCTCAGACTGACCGCGCGGCGTCCCCCGACGGCTGCCAGGGTCGGGTGCGGCTGCGAGGGTCGGGTGGCTGCGTCCCCCGACGGCTGCGAGGGTCGGGGAACTGCGCTGCGGCCCCGGCGGCGGCTGCGAGGGGGCGCCGGTCGCGAGAGAGCGTTCGAGCCGGGCTGCAGGTCGCGTGTGGAGCAGCGCACTACCCGTCGGGCGGCGAGGGCCGGCCGACGGTGGCGAGGGACCGTGGGGTCGCGTGGAGCGGCGCGGGGCCCGTCGGGCGTGAGGGTTGGGCCGGCGGTGAGGGGCCGTGAAGGACGCTCGGGTCGTGCCGGAGGGTGGAAGATCGGCACGCGGTCCTGGCGGCGGCGAAGGATCGGTGGCTAGAAGGGGCGCTCGGGTAATGGCGCGAGGCGTGGATCGGCACACGGGCCGCAGGCCACGCCACGAAGGCACGCCCTGCCCACCCAGGCCCGCCCTGGCCACCCAGGCCCGCCCTGGCCACCCAGGCCCGCCCTGGCCACCCAGGCCGCGCCCGGGCCGCGAAGGGCCGCCAGCCATGAAAGCCTGCTGACCTGGGAAGGGCCGCCGACCTGCGGATGTCCGCTGGCTGCGAGGGGTCGCCAGTCAGGAAGGCCCGCTGCCGCGAGAGGCCGCCAGTCATGAAGGCTCGCCCGGCTGTGAGGGAGCCGCCGGGTTGCGAGGGGCCGGTAGTCGCGCGGGTCTGGGAGTGTTCGAGCCGTGGGCGGGGTCGGGAGCGGGAGATCCAAGGGCTGTTGCCCGTCTTGGTGGATCTCCCGCGGTCGCCTCGCCTGTGATCAGGGCTTGGGCTCGTCGCCCGGCTCGCTGGGGCCGGGGTCGTTGTCCGGTGGGGTGTTGCCGGCCGCGGGGTCCGAGGTGTCCTTCGACGGCTTCTCGTCGGTGAGGCCGAGGCTGCTGAGGTCGTCGGCGAAGCCGAGGTCGCTCAGGTCCAGCTGGGTCCGGGCGAACAGGTCCGGGTCCGCGAACGCCTCCTCGTCGGGCAGCAGGTCGGGGTGGTCCCAGAGCGCGTCGCGGCCCGCGACGCCGCGGTGCTCGGCCAGGGCTGCCCACAGGGCCGTGGCCTCGCGGAGGCGGCGGGGGCGCAGCTCCAGGCCGACCAGGGCGGCGAACGTCTGCTCGGCCGGGCCGCCGGCGGCGCGGCGGCGGCGGAAGGCCTCGGAGAGGCGGACCACGTCAGGGAGGCGGTCGCCGGCGGCGCGGTCCACGACGTGGCAGACCCAGCCTTCGATGAGGGCGAGCGCGGTCTCCAGCCGGGCGAGCGCGGCGCGCTGCTGCGGCGTGTCCTCGGGGGTGAAGATGCCCTCCAGGACGAGCTCCTGCGGGTCGCTGCCGAGGGTGGAGGGGTCGATGCGGCTCATCGCCTCCTCGATCGCCTCGCGGTCGACGTGGATGCCTGCCGCGTACGCCTCGACGGCGGCGAACACGTGGCCGCGCAGCCACGGGACGTGGCCGAAGAGTCGCTGGTGGGCGGCCTCGCGGAGGGCGACGTACAGGCGCACCTGGTCGTCGGGGATCTCCAGGCCACGCCCGTATTCGGCGATGTTGGCCGGGATGAGCGCGGCCGAGCCGGCGGGTCCGAGGGGCAGGCCGATGTCGCCGGCGGAGAGGACCTCGGCGGCGAGGGAGCCCAGGGCGGTGCCCAGCTGGCCGCCCAGCAGGGCGCTGCCGAGCGACGCGACCATCGAGGTCATGGGGCCCATCTGGGCGCGCATCTCCTCGGGGACCAGCTCCGTCATCGCCGACACCATCCTGGCGGCGACGGGGTCGCAGAGCTTGCGCCAGACGGGCAGGGTCGTGTTGAGCCACTCGCCCCGGCTCCACGCGGCGGTGGCGCGCACGCCGGACGGCAGGGCGGACTCGGGGTCGATCCACAGGTCGGCCAGGCGCAGCGCCTCGATGACCGCGGCGCGCTCCGCCGGCGTCACGGAAGGGTCACCGACCGGCTTCGCGGCGTCAGGATCGGCCGTGTTCGCTGGTGGCGTAACCGCGGTGCCGGGCATGGCGAAGCCGACGGGGAACTGGGCGAGGCCGCCGGCGGGTCCGCCGCCGGTGAGGTGGGCCTGCGCCAGCTGGCGTGCCAGATCCCAGTTGACCGGGCCGCCGCCGGGCGTGGCGAACAGTTGCTGCAGCTGGCTGAGGAATTGCTGCATCTGGCGCGGATCGTTGGGATCCGGCACCTCGCCGCCGGGCGGACCGAAGCCGAACGGGATGTCTGCGGGCATGTTCCAAAGGTACTCGCTTCCGATGTCAGAAATCGGAGAGCGCTAGGCTCGCCGCCATGAGACGTCGTGGCGTGACCGTGTTGGTCGGCGCGTTGCTGCTGCTGTTGCTGTCCTGGCAGACGACCGTGTTGAAGGTGCCTTACGTCGAGATGGGCCCCGGACCGACGTACAACACGCTCGGCGCCGGCGACGACGGCAAGCCGATCATCAATGTCAGTGGGGCGGCGGTCACGAAGTCGGCCGGGCAGCTGCGGATGACGACGGTGTCGGTGCAGCCGCAGATGACGTTGCTCGAGGCCATGATCGGCTGGTGGCAGAAGGACCGCGCGGTCGTGCCGCGTGAGCTGATCTACCCGCCGAACCGCACGGAGCAGCAGGTCAACGAGGACAACAAGAAGGACTTCCAGGCGTCGCAGTCCTCGGCGGAGACGGTCGCGCTGCGCGAGCTCGGCTATCCGGTCCTGGTCGCCGTCGACGAGGTGTCGGAGGGCTATCCGGCGGTGGGCCAGCTGCAGAAGGGCGACGTGATCACCGCCATCGACGGCACCCCGGTGACGTCCCTGGCGAAGCTCACGGAGCTCATCCGGGCGAAGCCGGCCGGCACGACGCGGCAGGTGGAGTACACCCGCGGCGGCAGCAAGGCGACGGCGAGCATCGCGACGAAAGCCGGCGACGACGGCAACCCGCGACTCGGGGTCGTGGCCAAGACGTCCCAGCCGCACCCGTTCGAGCTGTCGATCCAGCTGGACCGCATCGGCGGGCCGTCGGCCGGGCTGATGTTCACGCTCGGCATCATCGACACGATCAAGGAAGAGGACCTGACCGGCGGGATCATCATCGCCGGCACGGGCACCATCGACGACGAGGGCAACGTCGGGCCGATCGGCGGCATCCCGCAGAAGCTGGTCGCGGCGAAGGCGGCGAAGGCCAAGGTCTTCCTCACCCCGGCGGCCAACTGCGAGGAGGCCGTCGCCAATGCCCAGCCGGGCCTGCCATTGATCAAGGTCAGCACCGCCGACGAGGCGCTCGCCGCGCTCGAGCAGTTGCGGGCCGGTCGTACACCAGCGTTGTGTGGTCCATGACTACGCTGAACGAGTTTCCATACGCGAACGGGCGGAGCCGACCGTGGTAATGCGTAATCCGATGACCAGGGTGAGCCGACGTGGTCGGGTCACGATCGTCGTGCTGGCGATCGTCTTCCTGCTCTTCACCCTCTTCGACCGGATCGTCGGTGCCTGGACCGACTATCTGTGGTTCTCCGAGGTCAAATACACGGGCGTCTTCTCGACCGTACTGACGACCCGCCTGTGGATGTTCCTGATCTTCGGCGTGTCGGTCGGGCTGGTCATCGCCGGCAACCTCTACCTGGCGTACCGGACCCGCCCGCTGCTGCGGCCGCACTCCGCCGAGCAGCACGCGCTGGACCGCTACCGCCTCTTCCTGCTGCCGCACATGACGATCTGGGTCGTCGCGGTCGCCGGGCTGATCGGCCTGTTCTCGGGCCTGTCGGCGCAGGGGCACTGGCAGGACTGGCTGCTGTTCAGCAACAGCACGCCGTTCGGGCAGACCGACAAGCAGTTCGGCGTGGACCTGAGCTTCTACGTCTTCGAATACCCGTTCTGGCGGTACGTGCTGGGCGTCGCCTTCACCGCGGTGGTCTTCTCGCTGCTGGGCGCGCTCGCGCTGCACTACCTGTTCGGCGGGGTGCGGCTGCAGGGCGCCGGCGAGCGCATGACGACCGCGGCACGCGCCCACCTGACCGCGCTGGTCGCCGCGTTCGTGCTGCTCAAGGCCGCCGCGTACTACCTGGACCGGCGCGGCCTGCTGCTGGACAAGTTCCCGACCCAGGACCTGTACGGCGCCGGCTACACCAACATCAACGCGCTGCTGCCGGCGAAGGAGATCCTCGCCTGGATCTCGATCGTCGTGGCGATCGCGATCCTGGTGTTCTCCAACGCGTTCATGCGCAACCTCGTGTGGCCCGGCCTGGCGCTGGGTCTGCTGGCGCTGTCGGCGGTCGCGGTCGGCGGGATCTACCCGGCCGCGGTGCAGTCGTTCACGGTGAAGCCGAGCCAGCTGCAGAAGGAGGCGCAGTACTTCCAGCGCAGCATCGACGCCACGAGGCTGGCGTACGGGCTGAACACGGTCGACGTCAAACCGTACGCGTCGCGGAACCAGGAGCCGCCGACGAACCTGCCGTCGTACGACGAGACGGTCACCAACATCCGCCTGCTCGACCCGACCGTCGTCGGCGAGACGTACACGCAGCAGCAGCAGGTCCGCGGCTTCTACGAGTTCAACCCGAAGCTGGACATCGACCGGTACACGATCAACGGCAAGACCCAGGACTACGTGGTCGGCGTCCGTGAGATCAACTACAACCAGCTGCAGCAGAACAACTGGCAGAACCGGCACTCGGTGTACACGCACGGCTACGGGTTCGTCGCCGCGCCGGCCAACCAGGTCGTCTGCAACGGTCTGCCGTTCTACGTGTCGGGCTTCCTCGGCGAGCAGACCAAGCCGGTCGGCGACCAGGGCCAGCAGTGCGCGTCGCAGCAGGACCTGATCCCGGTGAAGGAGCCGCGGATCTACTACGGCGAGCAGATGGGTGACGTCTACGCGATCACCGGCCGGGCGCCCGGCACCACCAGCGGCGCCGAGTTCGACCGGCCGACCGCCAACGCCGGCGACCAGTACTCCACCTACGACGGCGCCGGTGGCGTCTCGGTCGGCTCGTACTGGCGGCGGCTGCTCTACGCGGCGGAGTTCCGCGAGACGAACTTCCTGCTCTCGGGCGTGTTCAACGCGAACTCGAAGGTGCTCTACGTGCGTAACCCGGAGGACCGGGTCCGCAAGATCGCGCCGTTCCTGACGCTGGACAGCGACCCGTACCCGGCGGTCGTCGACGGCAGGATCCAGTGGATCGTCGACGGGTACACCACCTCGGCGACGTACCCGTACTCGCAGCGTATCGACTGGAACACCGCGATCCAGGACTCGTCGACCGGCAGCCGGATGTTCCCCGAGCCGCGGCAGGACGTCTCGTACCTGCGCAACTCGGTGAAGGCGACCGTCGACGCGTACAGCGGTGAGGTCACCCTGTATGCGTTCGACGAGAGCGACCCGATCCTGAAGGCGTGGAACAAGGCCTTCGGCAACAAGCTGGTCAAGCCGCGTTCGGCGATCTCGCAGTCGCTGCAGGACCACCTGCGCTACCCGGAGGACCAGTTCAAGGTCCAGCGTGACCTGCTCAGCCGCTTCCACGTCACCACGCCGAACGGGTTCTTCTCCGGCCAGGACTTCTGGGAGGTGCCGAAGAACCCGGCGAACCCGACCGCGGACCAGCCGCCGTACTACATCGTGGCCAAGCTGCCGAACCAGGACAAATCCCGGTTCCAGCTCACGACGGCGCTCGCCCCGCGCAGCCGGGGCAACCTGGCCGCGCTGATGTCGGCGTCCTACGTGGACGGCAAGCCGGTGTTCGAGATCCTGGAGCTGCCGCCGGACACGAACATCCAGGGTCCGGCGCAGATGCACAGCACGATGACCGGTATCGGTGACGCCAGACGGGAGCTGACCCAGTTCAGCTCCCAGAACTCCGAGGTCATGTACGGCAACCTGCTCACCCTGCCGGTCGCCGAGGGCATGCTGTACGTCGAGCCGATCTACACGCGGACGAAGAGCGACAAGACGTACCCGACGCTCCAGCGGGTCCTGGTCGCGTACGGCCCGAACTACAAGGCCTACGCCAACAACCTGGCCGACGGCCTCGCCGAGCTGGTGAAACAGGCGACCGGTCAGGCGCCCGTCCCCGGCAGCGGCGAGAACGGCGAGCCGACCGTGCCGACGACGGGCAACCAGAGCGGGTCTCCGCAGGTACAGACGGCGATCAACGACATGAACAAGGCGATCGCCGATCTCAAGGCGGCCCAGGTCGCCGGCGACTTCGAGGGGTACGGCCGGGCGCTCAAGGCGCTGCAGGACGCGATCGGCCGCTACGAGGCCGCGGTGAAGGCGGCGACCCCGTCGGCGAGCCCGTCGGTGGGGGCGTCACCGAGCGTCTCGGCCGGCGCGAGCCCGTCGGGTTCGGTCTCGCCGGCGCCGTCAGGCTGAGCGACGTCGAGCATCGAGGGGCCGTCGCATTCCGGTGCGGCGGCCCCTCGTGACGCCGGACACGGTCACCCGTAAGCGATTTGGAAGACGCGACAGCCGTGCGCTAATCTGGACAAGCCGACGCGGGGTGGAGCAGCTCGGTAGCTCGCTGGGCTCATAACCCAGAGGTCGCAGGTTCAAATCCTGTCCCCGCTACAACCGCGACGCCCCCTGCTCACGCCGGGGGCGTTTCGCATTGGCGGTCTCCGCATCCCCGCGCGAGCGGAGCTCGCTCCCCACAGGGGGAGCTTCGCTCCACCCTCGCCCCCTCAAAACCGGCGCGTGAGCGACGGATCTGCCAGCCTTTGGCGGTCTCCGCATTCCCCGCGCGAGCGGAGCTCGCTCCCCGCGCCTCGCAGCACATGGTCGGGGTCCGGGAGAAGATCGCCGGCGAGATCGCGTCCGGTGCGTACATGGGCAAGGACGAGGAGGGCAACGACCGGTTCGGCACCGGCCGGGCCGACTTCGACCTCCCGGACGGCGACGGGGCCAAGGGCAGGATCCTCAAGGACATGACCTCGTGGCTGCGGGACCTCCGCGACGGCAACATCGAGGAGATGGCCGAGGCCTACGTGGGCTCGTTCGATCTTGACATGAGGTCATGGCCGTCGATCCTGACTCCGGCAAGGCGGTGGTCACCTTCCATGCGTCCAACCAGACCAATGTGAAGTCGATGTCGCGCAACCCGCTCGTGCCGAAGCAGGAGGGCGGCGGCACCGGCCCGGCGTCCGGGCCGTGGTCGGCGACGACCCAGGACTTCTACTGGACCGAGGTGATCACCTTCCCGGTGGCGCCGAAGACCGAGAAGTAGTCCGATCGTGAGAGGGAATCGATGAACATCCGGCGATGGGTGGCACCGTGGGTGCTCGTGGCGCTGGCCGCGTGCGGCACGGGTCAGGCGGGCTTCCAGCCCGCCGAGCGGTCGCAGGTGCTGGGGGAGTGGTGCGGCGCCGACGGCGACCGTCTCCAGCTCGGCGACGACGGCAAGGCGGCCATCACCGGGATGTCGCAGAAGCTCGGGCAGCGGCTGATCGGCCAGTACGATCAGCCGGTCACCCCGGCGCTCGACGGCAGCTGAGGCTGGAAGACCGACGACAAGTCCTACGTGACCCTGACGTTCGCGCCGGTGCCCCCGGCGACGAGCTCCTGGGTCGAGCGGCTCCGGGTCGCCAACGACGGCGAGAAGATCAGGCTCCTGGCCTACTTCGGCGACTTCGACTCCGGCTACGACTACTCGTTCGACCGCTGCGCCTGATCCGCGCCGCGACAGCGTGACGCATGGCCGTCGTCCCGGACCACGGGGCGGCGGCCATGTCGCGTGTGCTGCGAAAACGGGAAACCGTACAGCGGCACGTGTTAGTGTCGACTCCTGCTGTGACGGCGAGGAGCGTCGGAATTGTTCGGATCGGCGACGCTCGACGAGCGCGGGGTGCGGCCGGGGACGATGGCCGCCGGGCAGGTGCATCTCGGCGGCGCCCGGGAGGACCTCGCCGTCGACGGGGTGACCGTGACGCTGATGACGGTGGTCAGCGGGGTCGAGGTCGACGTCCTGCGGTGCGACGTGTCGGCTGGGTTCACCCTGGCCGCCGGCCGGAGCCGGGCGATCCCGTTCGAGCAGCCGCTGCCGTGGGAGACGCCGTTCACGCACTTCGCGGGCGAGCACCTGCCGGCCGTGTCGGTGCGGCTGCGGACCACGGTCACCGTCGCGGGGAAGCCCGTCGACGTCGGCGTGACGCCCGTGACGGTGCACCCGACGGGCGGGCAGTGGCTGGTGCTCGACACGCTGCGGCGGCAGGGATGGACGTTTCCGCGCTGCGAGGTGCGGCAGGGGACGGTGCCCGGGGTGCGGCAGACCGACCCGTTCCTGCAGTGGTTCGAGTGCGAGGGCCCGGACGCGGGCGGCCCGCTGCGGCTGACGTTCGTCGCCAACCCGGTCGGCGTCGACGTCCTGCTCGCCCCCGCCGGGACCGACGGCGGCCCGGACGGGCAGCGCGGGCTCGCGGTGCGCCACGACGATGACGCGCTCGACGTCCTCGCGCTGCTCGAAGACCTTTTCCGCCCGGTGCCCGCCCGCCGCTGAGGAGCGGCAAGACGGTCAGCGCGGGGCGGGCCGAGGTGCGGGGGCGGTGCCGCCGACCCGCACCGCGACGGCCAGGAGCAGGGTGACCCCGGCGAGCCAGGTGGCCGGCACCGCCACCGGGCCGGGCCAGCGCGGCAGTGGCAAGGGCGGCAGGTCCTCGCCGAACATCGGCAGCGCCCAGCCGGTCAGTCGCCACGCGGCGAGGGCCGTGACCAGGCCGAGCGTTGCGGCTGTCAGGACCAGCGCCGGATAGGTCCAACGGTTGGCGAGGCGCACCGCGGGGCCGTCGACGCCCTGGGCGCGGAGTGCGGCCCGGTCGGCGGCCCGGGCGGGACGGTCGACGGCGACGATCATGCTCAGCCCGACGGCGCCGAGCAGCAGCGCGAGGGCCCCCGCCAGGAGATGGAACCACAGGCCGATGGCGGGGCCCTGGGCGTCGAGCCGGTCGCGGGCGGTCGCGATGGACACGTCGCCGGTCACGACGAGACCCGTGCGGGCGAGGCGGGCGAGCACGTCGTCGGGAGCGTCGGCGCCCAGCCACACCTCGGGGCGCAGCGCGGTGCCGCCGTCGGTGGCGGCCCGGTCGGCGTATTCGAGGTCGACGAGCGTGCCGGCGGTGCCGAGGCGGGGCAGCGCGGCCGCCCGGCCGGCGGTGAACACCTGCACCTGCCGCTCGTCCAGGCCGGTGAGCCGTCCACCGTCCGGCGGCCCGCCGGTCCCGACGACCGGCAGCGGGTACGGCGTGTCGACCGGCTGCAACCAGCCGCCGCCGGCCAGGTCGGGTGAGAGGGTGAACCGTAGCCCGGCGCCGGTCGCGGTGACGCTTCCCCCGGTCGCCCGCCAGCGGGTCGCATCGGCGAGCCCGGCGCCCGGCACCGGAGAAGCCCCGCCAGGCCCGGCGCCCGGCGCAGGGGAAGCCCCGCCAGGCCCGGCGCCCGGCGCAGGGGAAGCCCCGCCAGCGG